>DAOTYW010000135.1:0-3221 GCA_034434755.1 Anaerolineae bacterium
TGGAAGCGGCCCGTGCTTTCTTTTTATGCTTCTCTTTGGACTCGGTTGCGCGCATTTCTATGTCCGATGCACCTCGTGCAGCCCGCCTGGGCTTGCTCGCGTTGACCTTTTTTCGGGAGAGTCACGTTTGGTTTTCCGAGGACGCTCTCTGCGTCCGCCTGTCTGATGGTCGCGAAGTAGCGACTCCGCTGGAGTGGTTCCCACGCTTGCGGGACGCGACGCCGGAGCCACGTCGGAAATGGCGGTTCATCGCCCGAGGCATCGGGATTCACTGGGAAGACGTGGACGAAGACATCTCGGTGGCCACTTTGTTGCGGGCGTAAGGGGTTGGCTTGCCATACTCCGCACGCCATGCGGGGGACAAGGTAAGGGACTATGACCGGTCTATCGTTCGGTAACGATCGTCTGAGCCGACGGCGATTTCCCATCGCCGTCGTCGTTTGGGTTGTGCTGCTGGCCGCCGGCGCGCTGTTCGTCTGGTGGGGCTTCTTCGCCCCCGACGGCGCGGAGGAGCCGCCGCAGGCCACCCCCACCCCCACGGCCACCCCGTCGCTGGTGCCCCTCTTCACCCAGCCGCCCTCCGGCGAGGTCAGCCCGACCGTCGCGCCTGGCCAGACTGCGGTGGCTACGATTCCCCTGGAGCAGGAAACCTTCGGCTACGGCGTCGCCACCGATGGCCTGCTGCTGACCGAGTACACGATGGAGCAGGTACGCAACCTGGGCCTGGGCTGGGTCAAGCAGCAGGTGCGCTGGTCCGCCTTCTCCAGCGCGCCGGGGCAGATGGACTGGAGTGGCTACGACGCGGTGGTGGACGTAGCCAATCGCGCCGGCCTGCGGGTAATGCTCAGCGTCGTGGACGCGCCGGAGTGGAGCTATACCTACCGCGACAGCAATCCGGAGGCGTCCCCACCGGACGACCTGGCCCTCTACGCCGAGTTCCTGGGCCAACTGGTGGACCGCTATCGCGGGCGCGTCCACGCCATCGAGGTCTGGAACGAGCAAAACCTCGACCGCGAGTGGGACACCGCCGAGGGGGTCAATCCGGCCCGCTACGTCGAGATGCTCCGCCTGGCCTACCAGGTGATCAAGAGCCGCGATCCGAATATCATCGTCATCAGCGGGGCACTCTCGCCCGTGGGGGCCACCGCCACCGACCCCAATAATCCCGCGCGCGTGATCTACATGAACGACCGCGACTACTTCCAGCGAGCCGTCGCTAACGGGATGCTCAACTACTGCGACTGCATCGGCGTGCATCACAACGGCTATAACATCCCGCCGGACGTGCACTGGAACGACGCCTACCAGGACGCCACAGCGGTCTTCCGCGGCTTCTGGGACACACCGGACATCAGTTGGTCATTCATCAGCACGTTGGAGTGGTACAATCAGGCGGCGGGTGGGACGCGCCCCCTGTGCGTGACCGAGTTCGGCTGGGCCTCTTCCGAGGGGTTTGGCGGCTATCCGCCGGGGCTGGAGTTCGCCCAGGACAACACGCTGCAGGAGCAGGCCGACTACGACGTGCAGGCGTTCCAGTTAATGCGCCAGTGGGGCTTCGTGCGGCTGGCCTTCCTGTGGAACCTGGACTACGCCACCAAGGGGCCACGCCTGGCCACCGACCCGAACGCTCCGTACAGCATCACGGATATGTATGGCGGCCCCCGTCCGGCGTTCTGGGCAATCATGCAGATGGAGAAACCGTAACGTAGGTCGGGCCGCCGTCCCGCCAATGTAGGACGGGCCGCCGTCCCACCAATGTAGGGCGGGCCGCCGGCCCGCCAATGCCAATGTAGGACGGGCCGCCGGCCCACCACCAGGCGTGATGAGAACGTAGGTCGGGCCGCCGGCCCGCTACCAGGCGTGAGAACGTAGGGCGGGCCGCCGGCCCGCCAATGTAGGGCGGGCCGCCGGCCCGCCACCAGGCGTGATGAGAACGTAGGGCGGGCCGCCGGCCCGCCCTACATAAAGCCTCGATGATCAAACGCCGTTACCGCTGGATCTTTGTTCTCAGTTTCATCGCTATCCTCGCCGCTGTCGTCGTCTGCGCGAATTCCCAGCGGCAACCTCCCCCCACGCCCTCGCCCACCCCCACCGCCTGGCCGCGCGCCCAGTTGGAATCGCCCGGCTACGGCATGCAGGCCTTCCTTTGGTGGGACGAGTGGGTCGCCGCGCGCGATCTGGGCCTGATCGTCGACGCCGGCTTCACCTGGGTCAAACAGAACGTGAGCTGGTTCGAGGTCGAGCGGTACGAGCCGGGTGGCCTCAACTGGGGCCCCACCGACCGCATCGTCCGCCAGGCGCAGGAGCGCGACCTGCACATCCTCTTTCGACTCAGCGGCGTCCCCCTGCCGGAGTGGGTCACCCCGCCCGACGACCCGACGCTGCCGGTGCGCCCGGAGGACTTCGCCCGCTTCTGCGGGGCGGTCGCCGCGCGCTATCGCGGCCAAGTGCGCGCCTACCAGGTCTGGAACGAGCCGAACCTGGCCCGCGAGTGGAACGGGCTGCCGCCGAACCCCGCCGGCTACGTCGAGCTGCTGCGCGCCTGCTACCTCGCCATCAAGGAGGCCGACCCCGACGCGCTGGTCGTCTCCGCCGGGCTGGCCCCCACCGGCACGGGCCTGCCGGACGCCCTGCCAGACATCGAGTACCTGACGGCGATGTACGAGGCCGGGGCCGCGCCGTACTTCGACCTACTGGGGGTCAATGCGCCCGGCTTCCGCGCCGCGCCGGAGGTCTCCCCCGACGAGGCGGCGGCGACCCCCGAGTACGGCGGTCAGCGTTTCTTCTGCTTCCGCCACGTCGAGGACGCGCGGGCGGTGATGCTCCTCTACGGCGACGAGGGCAAACAGGTCGCCATCCTGGAGATGGGTTGGACCTCCGACCCGATTCATCCGGACTACGCCTGGTTCGCCGTGACAGAAGAGCAGAAGGCGGACTACCTGGTGCGGGCGTTCCGGTATGCGCGGGAGCACTGGAGGCCGTGGATCGGGCCGATGTTCGTCCACTCCATCGCCGATCCGGGCTGGACTCCCGACGACGAGCAATACTGGTGGGCGATCACCGAACCGGGCTGGGAAACTCGCCTCCGCCCGGCGTATGAGGCGTTGCGGGAAATGGAGAAATGAACAACAAACAATGACCAACGAACAATGATCACAGACCACGGACCACGCAACACGTTTCACGTTTCACGTTTCACGTTTCACGTTTCACGTTTCACG
>DAOTYW010000136.1:0-9735 GCA_034434755.1 Anaerolineae bacterium
GTGCGGTCGGCGGCCTGGTAGGTGAGGCGGTAGGCCAGGCTCTTCTTGCCGGCCGCGATCTGCTCGCCGCGGTAGACATCGAAGAGGACGACCGAGCGCAGCAGCGGCGCGCCGGTCTGGGCGATCAGGTCGCGCAGGCGCACCGCCGGCAGCGACTCGTCCACCACCAGGGCCAGGTCCTCGTAGACCGGCGGGTGGGAGGAGATGGGGGTCAGCGTGCGCGGCGCGCCCCAGGCTGCCAACAGTCGGTCGAGTTCGAACTCCAGGACGCAGATCGGTTGGGCGGGCAGGTCAAAGGCCTGGCGCACCAGCGGGTGCAGCTCGCCCAGCACGCCCACCGTCTCGCCGGCGACGGTCAGTGCGGCGCAGCGACCGGGGTGGAAGGGCGGGTGGTCGCCGGGCGCGAACGTCCCTTCCAGCCCCAGGCCGTCCAGCAGCGCTTCGACCACTCCCTTGAGGTCGTAGAAACCCAGTGGTGCGCGGTCGACGGCGGGGAGCCAGGTGCGCGCCTCGCGCGGGCCGGTCAGTGCCACGCCCAGCCGACGCGGCTCGTCGGGGAGCGTCTGCCCGGTCACGGGCAGGTAGACCGCGCCGATCTCGAAGATCGCCACGCGGTCGAGGAAACGCAGGTTCTCGCGCACCGTGCGCAGCAGCGACGGCAGCAGCGTCTGGCGCAGGGTAGCCCGTTCGGCGGAGAGCGGGTTGAGCACGTGCAGGTAGGTGGCGGGGTCGGGTAGCGGTCCCTGCGGGCGCAGCTTGCCCTCGTCGGCCAGGTCCACCAGCGAGTAGGTGATCACCTCGTCCAGCCCGCAGCCGGTGAGCAGATCGCGCACCCGCTCGGCCCCTTCCAGGCGCGGGTTGGCCCGCTGCGGCGGCAGCTCGTCGCGCAGCAGGGTGGACGGGAAACGGTCGTAGCCCCAGACGCGCCCCACTTCCTCCACCAGGTCCACCGGGCGGGTGACGTCCTGGCGGTGGGAGGGGACGGTGACACGGAGAAGGGGAGACGCGGGGAGGTCTGCAAGTTGGCAAGTATGCAAGTTTGCAAGTTCTTCAACTTGCCCACTTGCATACTTGCCTACTTGCCCACTTGCATACTTGCCTACTTCGAACTCCAGCGAGGTGAGGATGCGCGTTATCTCCTCGGCCGGTATCTCGATGCCCAGGATGCGGGCGACGTAGGCGGGGTCGAGCTCGATGACCCGCTGAGGTTGGCGGCCGGGGTACAGGTCGCCGATGACCGGAGCGACCGTGCCGCCGGCCAACCCGGCCATCATATGGGCGGCGCGGGCCGCTGCGCGGACGGTCAGTTCGGGATCGGCCCGCTGTCCGAAGCGCTGCGCCGCGTCGCTGGTCAGCCCCAGCAGGCGGGAGGTGCGGCGGACGTTGAGGAAGTCGAAATTGGCCGATTCCAGGAGGACGTCGGTGGTCCGTTCAGTGACCTCGCTCTCCAGCCCGCCCATCACGCCGGCCACTGCCACCGGGCCGCCGCCGTCGGTGATCAGCAGCATCTGCTCGTCGAAGGTGCGCAGGACGCCGTCGAGAGTATGCATCGGCTCGCCGGGACGGGCGCGGCGGACGATGATCGCCGGGCGGTCGCTGCCGGTGCGGGCGCGCAGGACGTGGTAGTCGAAGGCATGCAGCGGCTGGCCTAGTTCCAGCATGACGTAGTTGGTGACGTCCACGATGTTGTTGATCGGGCGCATCCCGGCGCGGCGCAGGCGCATCTGCATCCAGAAGGGGGCCGGGGCAACGGTCACCCCGCGAATGAGCGCCGCCGAGTAGCGCGGGCAGAGGTCGGGATCGGCGATCTCCAGCTCGACGAAGTCGGGCGTGGCCGTCAACTCTGCCGGGTGGCGGTCGAGCACTTCCAGCGGGTCGCGCCGCAGTTCCACGCCCAGCAGCGCTGCCGTCTCGCGGGCGATGCCGAAGACCGACTGGAGGTGGGCGAACGGGCCCTTGATGTCCAGGTCGAGCACCGCGTCGCCCAGGTAGTCAGCCAGCGGCATGCCGACCGGCGCGTCGTCGGGCAGGTAGATGATGTCCACGTGCTCGTCGGAGAGCCCCAGTTCCTTTTCCGAGCAGACCATCGCCCGCGAGGGGACGCCGCGGATCTTGCTCGCTTTGAGCTTCATCGGTTGGCGGCCCTCGGCGTGGCCGTCATAGAGCTGGGCGCCTTCCATGGCGAAGGCCACCTTGAGCTGGAGGCCGCTCTGGCCGCGGCGGGCCAGCAGGCTGGGCGCTCCGGTGACCATGACCTCCGGTTGCGGGCCTCCGTAGGCCACCTCGACCAGCACCAGCCGGTCGGCGTCCGGGTGGGGGTGCACCGCCCACAGCTCGCCGACGACGATCTTCTGCGGGTCCCAGGGCAGCTCGGCCCCCGGCAACCCGATGAACTCGACGGTCTCCACGTTCAGTCCGGCCAGCGTCAGCCGCTCGGCCAATACCGGCAGCGGCACCGTTATGTCAACATAATCCCTGAGCCAAGATAGTGGCACCTTCATCCTCTACCTCCGTGTCTCCGTGTCTCCGTGTCTCCGCGTCTCCTAGAACTGTCTCAGGAACCGCAAGTCATTCCCGTAGAACAGGCGGATATCGTCAATGCTGTACTTCACCAGGGCCGGTCGTTCGACGCCGAAGCCGAAGGCGAAGCCGCTCCATTCATCGGGGTCGTAGCCGCCGTTCTGCAGCACCACCGGGTGGACCATCCCGGCGCCGCACACTTCCAGCCAGCCGCTATGCTTACAGATGCGACAACCCTTGCCGCCGCAGATGATGCAGTCCATGTCCGCCTCGATGCTGGGCTCGGTGAAGGGGAAGTAGGAGCTGCGGATGCGGATGCGTCGTTGCGGGCCGTAGAAGCGGCGGGCGAAGGCGGTCAGCGTGCCGATCAGGTCGGTCATAGCGATGTTGTGTCCCACGGCCAGCCCTTCCACCTGGTAGAACTGATGCTCGGAGCGGGCGGTGATCTGCTCGTAGCGGTAGACCTTGCCGGGCAGGATGACGCGGATCGGCTCTGGGCAGCGCTCGCGCATGACGCGGATCTGTCCCGGCGAGGTATGGGTGCGCAGCAGCACCCCCTCGCCGACCCAGAAGGTGTCCCACATATCGCGGGCCGGGTGGTAGGGAGGCATGTTGAGCAGGCCGAAGTTGAGCTCGTCGGTCTCCACGTCGGGCGCTTCGTAGACCTGGAAGCCCAGCTCGGCGAAGGTGGCGGTGATCTGGCGCAGGGTCTGGGTGGTGATATGCAGGTGACCAGGGCCGGTCGGTCGGCCGGGCAGGGTGACGTCGAGCGCGCCGCGCGCCAGTTCCTGTTCCATCTGTTCCTGACGCAGCACTTCGGCGCGCTGCTCGTAGGCCGCTTCCAGCGCTGTCTTAACCCGGTTGGCCGCTTGGCCGAAGGCCGGGCGTTCCTCTTTGGGCAGGTCGCCCAGTGCGCGCAGCAGCAGGGTCAGCGCGCCCTTCTTGCCCAGGTAGCGGCGGTGCCACTCGGCCAGCGCGTCGGCGTCGGCAACGGCGCCCAGCGCCTCGTGAGCCTCGTTCTCGAGTTCGGCCAGTTGGTTGAGCATAGGTTCCTCCCGCAAGTATGCAAGTATGCAAGTATGCAAGTGTGCAAGTGTGCAAGTATGCAAGTGTGCAAGTGTGCAAGTATGCAAGTGTGCAAGTGTGCAAGTATGCAAGTGGGCAAGTATGCAAGTGGGCAAGTATACAAGTGGGCAAGTATGCAAGTGTGCAAGTATGCAAGTGGGCAAGTATGCAAACTTGCATACTTGCAAACTTGCATACTTGCATACTTGCAAACTTGCATACTTGCAAACTTGCAAACTTGCATACTTGCAGGCACTAGTTGACATAAAGAAGCGCCCTCGCCCCTGGGGACGAGAGCGCATGCTCCCGCGGTACCACCCCGCTTGGCTTCTGACGAAGCCCTCTCTTTGCGCCGACGGCGCTGACTGCGCGATCGGCCGCCCGATAACGCCGGGCCTGCGGAGCGGGCTACTTGCCGGAGAACCCGGTTTCACCCGTCGGCTCGGGAGCGAACTTCAGCGGGCTTCGTTCGGGTGAGGCTTCCAGTCTCAGGCCCCACCTCCCTGGCGTCCCGAAGGTCCCGCCCACTCTCTCCGTCACGGCCTTTGAAAGATGCTCTTGTTGGCTGATATTATGCCGCAAGAGGGCAGATCTGTCAAGTACGAGTGCTGCCGGGTGTTCGAAAGAAGGGGTTGCCCCGCCTGCCCTGCTCCCGCTGGGTCTTTGACCTGCACCGTTCGTAGGACAACTGCGAGCGGTTGCCCTACACTGCCCCGTCTTTACAAGAGAGGCGATTGTGGTAGAATCCCCCCCTGTGTCCATGCGCAAGAAACTGCGTGGCATTCTGCAGGTACTGATCAGCTTGGGTCTGTTGGCCTGGCTGATCGCCCAGGCGGGCCCAGGCTCGATCCTCGCCGTGCTGCGCGGCGTCGAGTGGGCCTGGTACCTCCCTGCCTTCCTGCTGTTCCTGCTCAGCGTCGTCCTGCGTGCCTACCGCTGGCACGTTCTCCTTCGCTCGCTGCACGACCGCACCCCCTTCGGTCAGCTTATTGTCCTGTATTTCATCGGTTTCTTCTTCAACAATTTCATCCCCTCTGGCTTCGGCGGCGACGTGGTCAAAGTCTACGGCCTCTACCGGCAGCACGGCCACGGCGCGGAGGCGCTCAGCTCGGTGCTGATGGACCGGCTGACCGGCCTGCTGGGTTCGTCGCTGATCGCCGTGGCGGTGCTGGCCGGAAGCGCGGTCGGGTTGACCGCCCCGGCGCTCGACTTGCCGCTGACGCTCGTCGTCACCATCGCCGGGGTCAGCCTGGGCCTCCCGCTGGGCTTCCTGCTGCTGCGCTGGCGCGACCCACTGGCCCTGCTGGCCGAGCGGCTGCCCTTCACCCGCCGGCTGACCGCCCACCCGGCGCTGCGCCGGCTGTTCGAGACCGTCCATCGCTACCCCTGGCCAACGCTGGGGCGGGCGCTGCTGGTCAGCCTACCCTTCACCGCGATCCTGGTGCTGATCCAGTGGTCTATCGCCCGCGCGCTGGCGGTGGATGTGCCCTTTGCGTTCTTCCCGCTCTTCGTGCCGGTCATCTCCCTGTTGACCCTGCTGCCGATCTCGTTCAACGGGCTGGGCGTGCGTGAGGGGGCCTACCAGGCGCTGTTCGTCCCGGCGGGGGTCGCCAGCGCGGAGGCGATCGCGATGTCGCTGGCTTTCTACACCCTGCGCGTGGGCGTGGGGCTGATCGGCGGGCTGCTGCTGGTGGGACACACGACACGGATTCGCACGGATTCCACGGATAGTGATGGAGAGTGATGAGTGAACGCGTACAGAGATGATGTGTGTGATGGAATGACGCAGGCGAGTGAGCCGCACAATCGGCGGGAGGAATCCGTGCAATCTGTGCAGAATCCGTGTCGTAAGGTGGCGATTTTCGGGCTGGATGGGATCACCTTCGACCTCCTGCAGCCCTGGCTGGACGAGGGCCGCCTGCCCAACCTGGCCCGCCTGATCGCCGAGGGGGCGCACGGCCCGCTGCGCTCGACCATCCCGCCGGTCTCCGCCTCGGCGTGGGCTTCCTTCGCCACCGGCTGCAACCCTGGCCAGCACGGCCTGGTGGACTTCACCTATCCGGCGGCGGACGGCTACGAGATCCGCGTCAGCAACGGCCGCCTGCGCGCCGTGCCGGCCCTCTGGCACTTTGTCCAGCAAGCGGGTGGGCGGGTCGGCATTGTCAGCCTGCCGATGACCTACCCGCCGGAACCGGTCAACGGCTTCATGCTCTGCTCCTTCCTCACCCCCAATCCCCACGTCACCTACACCTACCCCGACGCGCTGAAGGCGGAACTGACCGCGGCCAGCGGGCCCTTCCCCCTGCACATGTCGGAGAAGGGCCGCGGCAAGGACCCGCGCCCGTTCGTCCGCGCGGTCAGGCAGATGGAAGTGGACCGTGCCCGCGCGGTCTGTTACCTGCTGGACCACAAGCCGTGGGACCTGTTCATCTACGTCATCGAGACAACGGACAACCTGCAGCACGAGGTCTGGCACTTGCTCGACCCAACGCACCCGCGCCACGACCCGCAACTGGCCGCTGTCGTGCTGCCGGAGGTGCTGGACTACTACGAGACGGTGGATCGGTTGCTCGGCGAGATGCTCGCCCGCGTGCCGGAGGACGCGCTGGTGATGATCCTCTCCGACCACGGCTTTGGCCCCTTCCACAAGTTCTTCCACATCAACAACTGGCTGGCCGGGCAGGGATTGCTCAAGTTCCGTCGCACCCCGCTCAGCCTGCTCAAGCGGCTGGCCTTCCACATGGGCGTGACGCCGATCACTGCCCTCCAGTGGGCGATGCGGCTGGGACTGGGCGGGCTGCGCAAGAACGTCAAGCGGGGGCGCGGGCGCGGCATGCTGCGGCGGTTGTTCCTCTCCCTCGACGACGTGGACTGGCGGCGCACGCAGGCCTTCTCGGTGGGCAACTTCGGACAGGTGTACCTGAACGTGCAGGGGCAGCGGCCCGCCGGCGCCGTGCCGCCGGGCGAGGTCGAGGCGCTGCGCGAGCGGATCGCTGCCGCCGCCCTGGCCCTGCGCGACCCTGCCGATGGCAGTCAGGTGGTGCAGCGCGTCTATCGGCGGGAGGAGATCTTCCACGGCGCCAGCCTGGAGCGCATGCCCGATCTGGTGTTGCACACCGACCGGGCGCGCTACGTCTCCTTCGGCCACGCTGACTTCGGGTCCAACAAGGTCATCGAGCCCAGCGTCGGCCAGAGCGGACACCACCACATGGTCGGCGTGCTGGCGCTGAAGGGGCCGGGCGTGCGGCGGGGCGTGCGACTGGACGAGGCCAGCATCCTCGACCTGGCCCCGACGGCATTGTACTTCATGGGGTTGCCCGTGCCCACCTACATGGACGGCCAGGTGCTGACGCGGGCCTTCGAGGACGGCTTCAACCAGGAGCACCCGGTGCACCGGCAGGACTACGGAGTGGAGCGACGCGCCGAGGAGACGGTCTACAGCGCCGATGAGGAGGCGGAAGTGATCGCCAAACTGCGCGACATGGGATACGTGGCGTAGGCGGTCACGGAACGTAACTGCTCACCCTCCTGCAGGTTTGGGCGCAATTGGCAGCCCGAATCGCACTTCCATGGCCACTCCGCTTCGTTGCCCGGTCACTTTCGAACCTGCGGGAGGGTGAGCTGAGCAGTTGCTACAGAACCTTGTCAAAGGCGGGTCGGGATGGTATAATCCTCACCGCTTCGACCCGGAGAGGTAGCGTAGTCTGGTCTAACGCGCGCGCCTGGAGAGCGCGTGAGCCGAAAGGCTCCGTGGGTTCAAATCCCACCCTCTCCGCCACGGGGGTAGGACAGGTGGTCAGCCTGTCCTACCGTTGTATCCCGACCTCTTCGATCCCCCACAAGCCGGTCTCCTCGGATGGGTCGAGGGTGAAGCCGGTCACTCCCGGTCGGGCGGCGGCTACGCGGATGTGCCAGAAGAGCGGCAGCGAGGGCAGTTGTTCGGAGAAGATACGCTGTGCCTCGCGGTGGGCGTTCTCGTACTCGAAAGTGCCCGGCAGCGCCGCCAGCGCCGCCCGGCAGGCTGCATCGTACTCCGCGTTGGAGAAGCCGGAGGCGTTTGCCCCGTTCCAGAGGTTATCCTGGTCGGGCACCTGCTCGCTGAGGTACAGGTAGCAGGGCGGTTCGATCTCGTTCCACCAGGGGAAGACCGCCAGGTCGAACTGACGGCCGTAGATCGGTCCGCTGGGCCCGTCGTTGAACAGTTCCCAGGCGGGGGCGGTGGTCAGCTCGACCTGGATGCCGCAGTCGAGCAGGTTGGAGCGGACGATACGGGCGACGGCTTCGCGGTTGGCATCGCCTTGCACCGTCAGCAAGGTGAGGCGGAGCTCCGTCCCATCGCGCACGCCGGTCACGTCGTCGGCTTCCAGGACCCCATCGGCGTCCGTGTCGCGCCAGCCGACGGCGGCCAGCAACGCCCGCCCGGCCGCCGGGTCGTAGGCCCAGCGGGTCAACTGCTCGCCGGCGTAGAGCGGGTGTTGCGGCGGGATATAGTCGTCGGCCACCTGACCCCGTCCGAAGGTGACCTCGTCCACCATGGCCTGTCGGTCCACGCACTGGGCGATGGCCTGGCGCACCCGCGCATCGCCGAAGAAGTTGGCCCGATTGTAGGTGCGCACGGGGACGATGCCGAACTCCAGGTGTTCCCAGATATCGCCTGGCGAGGCGACCACGGTCAGCAGCCCCTGCTGTTGCGCCGCCTCCAGGAACGAAAGCAATCCCAGTTCCCCTTCCCCGGCGGCGATGTCGCACTCGCCGGCCAGGAGCCGTGAGACCCGCTCGTTGGCGTCGGCGGCGAAGCGGAAGATCAGCCGTTCGACGCGCGGCAGCCCCTCATCGGCGCGGAAGTAACGGGGGTTGCGTTCGAGGGTGATTTCCTGTCCCTGTGTCCAACCGGTGATGACGAACGGTCCCCAGCCCAACGGCGTGCGCGTGCTTTCCGGTCGGGTGAGCAGGTCGGCGGCGTCGTAACCGAGCTGCCGCTGCCACAGGTGGCGCGGCAGGGGGGGGAAGAAGTTGTCGAAGTAGAGCCGCACATAGCTGAGGTAGAGCGGGTCGCGGACGTAACCCGGCAGTCCGCTCCAGACGACGGTGCGCTCGCCGGCGGCGACGTAGGAGGCGGTGCGGGCGCACAGCTCCTTGTGCGGTTCCGACGCCTCCAGCGCCGGCGGGGTGTCGGGGTCGCAGGCCAGTTCGTAGCTGTAGACCGAGTCGTCGGCGGTCAGTGGTTCGCCGTCCGACCAGGTGAGTCCCTGCACCAATTGCCAGGAGACGACCATCTGTTCCATCTGGATGGCGCTGGTGCCGTCGGCGGTGACAACGCAGGCCGGGTTGGCGGCGTCCACGCAGGTATGGCTGGGGAAGACCTGCACACCAGCCTCCAGGGTGGTCGGCTGGCCGTTGATGTCCACCACGCGGCTGCCCGGCTGGACGGTGACAAGCTCGAAGTAGGCGTCGCCGTCCTCCAGCGAGGGCAGTTTCTCCAGGATCACCGGTTGGAAGCCGAAGGAGCGGTGGTCAATGGGCCCGTCGTAGATCGCTTCCAGGACCGGGCCGGCGGCGGGAGAACCGCCGTAGAGGTAGAGGCTCTCCGGTTCCGCGTCCAGGCAGACGACCAGCGTGGCCGGCCCTGGTGTCGGGGTCGGCGTAGGAGTTGCCGTGACCACCTGGGTGGGCCCCGGCACTTCCTGGGTCTGGATGATCGGCGTGGGCGGCGTGGACGGCGTCGCGGCGCAGCCGTTCAGCAGCAGCGCAGCAATGACCACCATTCCCACGGCAGGCAACCACTTGCTCATGCCATCCTCCAAAGGGCTTCGGGAGTCTCCGCGATTATAACCGCAACGGCGGGGAAGTCAATCCCGCGTATTCTGGTGCTTACCCATATCTCACGACAGCGCGCTGAGGCTGCGGAGAGTAAGAGAAGGCTACCTACCCCCTACCCTCCCGCAGGTTTGGGCGCAATACGCAGCCCGAATCGCACTTCAATGGCTACTCGTAACTGCCTACCCTTTACCAGGCCTGGTGCTGGCAGGGCCGGTGTGCCGGCCCCTCACCCCCCCCGGGGGAGGGTGCTTAAAAAAGCCAGTGAAACAGAGGGGAGGGCTTGGAGGACACCTTGTGATGCCGACGCGTGACCGCTATCCACCGGCTCCA
>DAOTYW010000137.1:0-7947 GCA_034434755.1 Anaerolineae bacterium
GGCCTGGCCTGCCGACGCAGCGGACGGGAGCCGGAGGCCGTCCAGCGCTTCACCGAGGCCATTGACACGCTGCCCGGTTCGCTCTACGCACAGGCGGCCCGGCGGGCGCTGGAGGAGGGCCGGCCCGGCCGCCGCCCGGCGGAAGACCCACAGGCCTGACCAGCGGTCGAAAATCCCCACGGATGCGCCCCGATACAGCCGGCGCATCCGTGGCTCATCTACAGCAGCTTCTGCGCGAAGCGCCGGCCGAACTCCTCGGCCTCCTTCAGCTCCTCTGGCCCCAGCCCGCCGCGGAAGACGAAGCTGTCCACGACCTCCCACTTCAGCTCCTCCGCCAGGCGGGCGAACTCCTTTTGCCCTCCGCCGCTCCAGCCGTAGCTGCCGCAGTAGGCCGCCTGTCGCCTGTAGATGTGCTTGCGCGCCGCCACGTCGAGCACGTACACCATCGGCGGGAACAGCGCCGTCTCGTAGGTCGGCGCGCAGACGATCACCCCGCGCTTCAGCCACAGCGCGGGCAAGATGTAGCTGACGTGGGTGTGGGTGACATCGAACATCTCCACCGGCACGCCGGCCTGGGAGGCTCCCTGGGCGACGGCATTGGCGAAGCGCTCGCTGTTGCCGTACATCGAGCCGTAGAGCAACGTGATGGCGGGATCGCCCGGCCCGTCGGCGTAGCCGGCCCACTGGCGGTACAGCTCGACGATGCGGCCGGGGTTCTGCCGCCAGATCAGCCCGTGCGAGGGGGCGATCACCTGGAACGGCACCCCGCTCAGCCGCTCGATCGCCTTCAACACCGGCTTGCTGAACGAGGCCACGATATTGACATAATATCGAAGCGACTCCCGCTCGTAGAAGGCCAGGTCGCTGCACTGGTCGTCGAAGATCGCCCCCTGCAGCGCCCCGTAGCCGCCGAAGCCGTCGCAGGTGAAGAGCACCTGCTGGCTCGTCTCGTAGGTCATCATCGTCTCCGGCCAGTGGACAAAGGGGGTGTGGAAGAACTGCAGTGTGTGGCTGCCCAGGTGCAGCGTCTCCTGGTCCTCCACCGCGCGCACGTTCTCGCCGAGGTGGTAGAAGGCGGCGACCATCTCCACCGCCCGCCGCGTGCACAGGATCTCCGCCTGCGGCGCCACCGCGCGCAGCGTGCGCAGGATGCCGGTGTGGTCCGGCTCCATATGATTGATGACGATATAATCCAGGTCGCCGGGCGCGACGACCCCGGCCATCTGCTCCAGGAACTCGTCGGTCTTCAGCCCCTTGGCCAGATCAATCAGCGCCTTCCGTTCGCCGTCCACCAGATAGGCGTTGTACGAGACCCCCTCCCGCGTGATCGGCCACAGCCCCTCGAACAGATCCGTCGTCCTGTCGTTGACCCCGATCCAATAGATCCCCGGTCGTACCTCAATCGCTGGCATATCTCCTCCCACTGGCAAACTTGCCCACTTGCAAACTTGCCCACTTGCCCACTTGCAGACTTGCAGACTTGCAGACTTGCAGACTTGCCCACTTGCCCATTATGCCCCAAAACCCCCCTCCGGTCAACTGGACATCCCGCCCGTTCCCCGTTATAATCCGCATCGTGAACAAAGTCGCCCGGCTCTGCCTGTTAATGCTGGTTCTCCTCTCGGCCTGCGGCGGCGGGACGTCCGTCCCGACGGTGGTCAGTCCTACCCTTTCGCCCCCTGCGCTCTCCCCAACCCCCGTCGCCAACACGCCGGAAGCGACGGCGGCGGCGTTCCTCTCCGCCTGGCAGCGCGGCGACGCGCTGGGGATGTACGCGCTGCTCTCCCCGGCCAGCCAGGCCGCCGCCCAGGACGCGGCAACCTTCGCCGCCCGCTACCAGACCGCCGTGCAGACCGCCACCGTTCTCACCTCCACCGCTACCCTGCAGGCCGTGCTCCAGGAGGGCGAGCGGGCGCAGGCCGCCTGCCACCTGGCCTGGGAGACCTCCCTGGTGGGCACGTTGATCACCGACACCGTCCTCTCCCTCGCCGTCCAGGGCGACCGCTGGTGGGTGGAGGGCACGGGCGACCTGATCTGGCCGGGCCTGGGCGAGGGGAACTACTTCTACATGCAGCGCCAGACCCCTGCCCGCGCCAACATCTACGACCGGGACGGCCTGGCCCTGGCCGCCGAGGGGACGGTCGTTACCGTGGGGGTCGTGCCGGGGCGCGTCCGTGACGAGCAGGCCGTGCTGACCGTGCTGAATCGGGTCACCGGCCTGCCGCTGGAAACGATCCGTTCCCGCTACGCCGACCGCCCCGCCGACTGGTGGGTGCCCATCGGCGAGATCTCCGCCGAGACCAGCATCCAGTATGCCGACCTGCTGTTGAACACGCCGGGCATCGAGGCGCGGGAGCGGGAGGGGCGCACCTACCCGCCGGGCGGCGCCCCTCACGTCATCGGTTGGGTGGCCCAGGTGCCGGCGGAGGAGCTGGCCTCTTACCGCGCTCGCGGCTACCAGGGCGACGAGTATGTCGGCGTCGCCGGCCTGGAGCGCTGGGCCGAACCGTACCTGGCCGGTCGGCACGGCGGCACGCTCTACCTGATGAGCCCCGCCGGCCAGCCCCTGTCCATCGTCGCCCGCCGGGACGCCTTGCCCAGCCGCGCCGTCTACACGACTCTCGACCGCCCGCTTCAGCAGCAGGCCCAGGCGACCCTTGGCGACCATCGCGGGGCCATCGTCGTCATGGACGTGCACACGGGCGCGATCCTGGCCCTCGCCAGCGGCCCCTCATTCGACAACAACGCCTTTGCCAACCCCAACAGCGCCGCCGCGCGGTTCGCGATCATGACCGATCCCGATCATCCATTGATCAACCGCGCCACCCAGGGCACCTACCCCTGCGGTTCGGTCTTCAAGATCGTCACCATGGCCGCCGCGCTGGAGCGCGCCGGCATGACCGCTGCGACCTCTTTCTTCTGCCCCGGCTATTGGGATGGGCTGGGCGCCGCCTATCGGATGAGCTGCTGGCGCGAACACGGCCAGATCAACCTCCAGGACGCGCTCAGCGCCTCCTGCGATGTCACGTTCTACATGGTCGGCCAGGCGCTGGATGGGATCGACCCGGACATCCTGCCCGAATTCGGACGGGCCTTCGGGTTCGGGCAAGCCACCGGGCTGACCGGCGTGGTGGAGACCGCTGGCCTGGTGCCCGACCCGGCGTGGAAGCTGAGCACCCACGGCGAGGTATGGCGGGCCGGCGACTCGGTCAACCTGGCCATCGGCCAGGGCTACCTGCTGGTCACGCCCCTCCAGGTGGCGCGGATGGTCGCCGCCGTCGCCAACGGCGGCACGCTCTACCGTCCCTACGTCGTCGCCCGCATCGCCGCCAGCGGGGAAGAGCCGGAGATCGTCACCCAATCCGAGGCCGTGGGTACGTTGCCCGTCTCCCCCGAACACCTGGCCGTGATCCAGCGAGGAATGCTGGGGACGACGACCAACCCGATCGGCACGGCGGCGTACCGCTTCGTGGGAATGAGCATCCCGGTAGCCGGCAAGACCGGTACGGCGCAAGCGCCGGGCGACGATTCACTGCCGCACGCCTGGTTCGCCGCCTACGCCCCGGCGGACGCGCCGGAGATCGCCGTGGTCGTGATGGTGGAGAACTCCGGGGAGGGCGCACAGGTGGCCGCGCCGATGGTGCGTCAGATCGTCGAGGCCTACTACGGCCTGCCGGTCACTCCCCTCCCGCCCGACACCTTCGCTACCCCCACCCCCACACCGTCGCCCTGACCTGAACTTCGGACTCTGGACTTCGGATTTTGCACGGAGGAAACCATGATCCACGCCCTCTACCACACAGCGGATGGACAACTGCGCACCGACCTGACGCCGGAGAAGTTCGCCGCCGCCCTGCACACGCCTGGCAGCCTGCTGTGGGTGGACATGGCGGAAGAAGCGCCGGAGCGTTGCGAACCGATCCTGCGTCAGGTCTTCGGCTTCCACCCGCTGGCCGTGGACGACGCCCTCCAGGAATCGCACGTCCCCAAAGTGGATGATTGGAGCGCCTACCTCTACCTGGTGCTCCACGGCGTCCTCCTCGACCAGCGGGCAGACATCCACTTGGAAACCCTGGAGATGGACGTTTTCCTGGGCAAGAACTACGTCGTCACCCACCACGTTGAACCGATCGCCGCCGTCGAACGCGTGTGGCAGGCCTGCCAGCGCGACACGCGGCATATGGAAAAGGGGGCCGGGCGGCTGCTGTACAAGCTGATGGACGAACTCGTCGCCGACTACATGCCCGTGGTCGAGGAATTCGACCTCGCCATTGACGAGATCGAGGACCAGGTCTTCGGCCGGCCCAACCCCGCCTTGGTCGAGCGCATCTTCCAACTCAAGCGCGCCTTGCTGCACCTGCGCCGCATCATCGCCCCGCAGCGGGAGGTGCTCAACAAGCTGGCTCGCGGCGACTACGCGGTGGTGGAGACCGGCGACCGCGTCTTCTTCCGCGACATCTACGACCACCTGGTACGTCTGTACGACATCTCCGAGAGCCTGCGCGACCTGGTCGGCGGCGCGCTGGATACGTACCTGTCGGTCATCAACAACCGCATGAACGAAGTGATGAAGACGCTAACCATCATCACCACCATGTTCATGCCCATCGCCTTCGTGGCTGGTTTCTTCGGCATGAACTTCTTCCCACCGGTTTCGGGCCTTGAGGCTTGGATGAGTATCCCAGTCTTTGCCCTGGCTCTTTCGTTGATGCTCGTCGTCCCGATCGGCATGTTCCTGTGGATGCGCAAACGGGCCTGGATGTAGGACATCGGAGCATGGACAAACTCCTCCGTGGCACCCGCGATCTGGGCATCCCCCTCCAGGAAAGCCACCTGGCTCTCTTTCGCACCTATTACGAGGAGCTGGTGGCGTGGGATCGCCGCTTCAACCTGACTGCCATCACTGACTACGAGGGAGTCCAGGTGCGTCACTTCCTCGACTCCCTCTCCTGCCTGCTGGCGCTGCCCGGCGCCGACCGGTTGGCGGGGGCGCGGATGGTGGACGTGGGCAGTGGGGCCGGCTTCCCCGGCGTGCCGCTCAAGATCCTCTGCCCGGCGATCCAGCTCACCCTGGTCGAGGCCACGCGGAAGAAGGTCACGTTCCTGGAACACCTGGTCGAACGACTGGGCCTGAGCCACGTGGAGGTGATCTGGGGACGGGCCGAGGAGTTGGGACAGCGCCCCGACCGGCGCGAGCGCTACGATTGGGCCGTGGCACGGGCGGTGGCCGAGATGCCCACGCTGGCCGAGTATCTGCTGCCCCTGGTGCGTGTCGGCGGGACGATGCTGGCCCAGAAGGGCGAGGGCGCCCCTGCCGAGGTCCACGCCGCCGAGAAGGCCATCCGCATCCTCGGTGGCCACCTCCGGCGACTGCTGCCGGTGGACTTGCACGGCCTGGCGGAGACCCGCTACCTGGTGGTGGTGGACAAGGTCGCCATGACCCCGCCGGAATACCCCCGCCGGCCCGGCATGCCAGCCAAGCGCCCGCTGAAGTGAGGGGGGATATTACCACAGATTACACGGATTGCACAGATCGGATGAGGCCGCAGAGCCATCGAAGATCTGTGGAATCTGTGAAATCTGTGAAATCTGTGAAATCTGTGGTTCGCTACGAAACACGCTAGAGATGAAGACCATTCCGCCTATACAGATAGAGCGTCTGCTCCTCCACGTTCAGCGCCCCGGCCGCTACGTCGGCGGGGAGTTCAACGCCGTGTGCAAGGACTGGGACGCTACCCCCACCCGCGTCTGTCTGGCCTTCCCCGACGTCTACGATCTGGGGATGTCCAACCTGGGCCTGGCGATCCTCTACGACATCCTCAACGGGCTGGACGGGGTGCTGGCCGAGCGGGCCTACGCCCCCTGGCCCGACTTCGCCGCCGCGCTGCGCCAGGCCGGCCTCCCGCTCTACAGCCTGGAATCCTACCACCCGCTGGCCGACTTCGACCTCCTCGGCTTCAGCCTGCCCTACGAGGTGCTCTACACCAACCTGCTGGAGATGCTCGATTTGGCCGGGCTGCCGCTGCGCAGCGTCGAACGGGACGAACGCTGCCCACTGGTCATCGCCGGCGGCCACGCGACCTTCAACCCGGAGCCGGTGGCCGATTTCGTGGATGCGTTCGTCATCGGCGATGGCGAGGAGGCGGTCGTGGATGTCGTGCGGGCCGTCGAACGCACCCGTGGACGTAGCCGCGAGGAGCAATTAGCCGCCCTGGCCCAGGTGGACGGGGTCTACGTCCCCCGCTTCTACGACGTCTCCTACCACGCGGATGGGACGCTTGCCGCCATCACGCCGAACCGCCCTGTCGCGCCGCTGCCCATCCGTCGCCGCGTCGTGGCTATGTTGCCCCCGCCGCCTACGCGCCAGTTGGTGCCCACCATCGGCGTAGCCCACGACCGCGCGGTGATCGAGATCCAGCGCGGTTGCACGCGCGGCTGCCGCTTCTGCCACGCCGGCATGGTCACCCGCCCGCTGCGCGAGCGGCCGCTGGAGGAAATCCTGACCGCCGCCGACGCGCTCCTGGCCCAGACCGGCTACGAGGAGCTGGCCCTGCTCTCCCTCTCCTCCGCCGACTATTCGCACATCGGCGAGCTGATGGCCGCGTTGACCGAACGGTACGCCGACCGCCATCTCTCGCTCTCGCTGCCCAGCCTGCGCATCGAGTCCTTCTCCGTGGACCTGGCCGACGGGATCAGCCGCGGGCGGCGCACCGGCTTCACCTTCGCCCCGGAAGCGGGCAGCGAACGGCTACGCGGGGTGATCAATAAGCCGATCCCTGCCGGGCAGATGCTCGAAGTGGCCCGCCAGGTCTTCCAGCGCGGCTGGCAGACGGTCAAGCTCTACTTCATGATCGGCCTGCCGGGCGAGGAACCGGCGGATGTGCAGGCCATCGCCGACCTGGTGCTGGCGGTGCGGGCCGAGGGTCGCCGGCTGCACGGTCGGCGCACGCAGGTCAACGTCAGCGTCAACACCCTCATCCCCAAGCCGCACACGCCCTTCCAGTGGGCCGCCCTGGCCGCGCCGGACGACGTGCGCGCCGCTCAGCGCATCCTGCAGCAGCGACTGCGCGGCGGCGGACTGGCGCTGAGCTGGAGCGACCCGCGCCTGACGCTGCTGGAGGCGGCGCTCTCGCGGGGCGACCGGCGGCTGGGCGCGGTGGTGCAGGGTGCCTGGGAGCACGGCGCCCGCTTCGACGGCTGGGACGAGTGCTTCGCTCCCGACGCCTGGAGTGCCGCCTTCGCCGAGGCGTGCGCCGACCCCGCTTTCTATGCCCACCGCGCGCGGCCGCGCGACGAGGTTTTCCCGTGGGATCACATTCACACCGGAGTGTACAAAGCGTACCTGTGGCGCGAGTGGGAAATGAGCCAGGAGGCCCGCTCTCGCCCCGACTGCCGCGAACAATGTCACGGCTGCGGCATCCTGTCCGACCTGGGGGCATCGTGGAATCCCACCTGGTCCTGCCCCCCGCCGCGTGAAACGTGAAGCGTGAAGCGTGAAGCGTGAAACGTGAAGCGTGAAACGTGAAACGTGAAACGTGAAGCGTGAAGCGTGAAACGTGAAGCGTGAAACGTGAAACGTGAAGCGTGAAACGTGAAACGTGAAACGTGAAGCGTGAAGCGTGAAGCGTGAAACGTGAAGCGTGAAGCGTGAAGCGTGAAGCGTGAAGCGTGAAACGTGAAACGTGAAGCGTGAAGCGTGAAACGTGAAACGTGAAGCGTGAAGCGTGAAGCGTGAAGCGTGAAGCGTGAAACGTGAAGCGTGAAGCGTGAAACGTGAAGCGTGAAGCGTGAAGCGTGAAGCGTGAAGCGTGAAGCGTGAAGCGTGAAGCGTGAAACGTGAAACGTGAAACGTGAAGCGTGAAGCGTGAAGCGTGAAACGTGAAACGTGAAGCGTGAAACGTGAAGCGTGAAACACGAAACGCGAGTACTTACCCACTTGCAAACTTG
>DAOTYW010000138.1:0-6930 GCA_034434755.1 Anaerolineae bacterium
AGAGCGCGTCGTTGCGCCCGGCCAGCACCACGCCACGCGGGCTCCAGGAGAACTTGTAGCCGAAGGGGTTGTCGTTGGCATCCGGGGCCGGCAGCCCGCCGCAGTAGGAGCGGAAGCTGAGCACCTGTCCGCCGGCGTTGTGGATGCGGTGGATGATGCGCATGGCCGACATGTGGTCAATGCCGGGGTCGAGACCGATCTCGTTGAGCAGGATGACACCGGCCTCTTTCGCCGCCCCGTCCAGGGCGCGCATCTCCGGCTTGACGTAGGATGTGGTGACCAGGTGGACGCCGTGGGCGATGCACTCGCGGGCCACGGCCAGGTGGTGGATGTAGGGCAACAGGCTGACCGCCAGGTCGCAGCCGGCGACCAGCGCGCCCAGCGACTGACCGTCACGCTCGATATCGAAGGCCAGGGCGCGGCCATTGGGCCGCTCACCGATCAACGCCTGAGCTTTGCTGACCGTCCTGCTGGCAACGGTGACGTGGATGTCCGGTTGGTCGAGCAGGTACTGCACCAGCGGTCGGGCCACCAGGCCGGCGCCGAGGACAAGAATGTTCTTCATGGGAACCTCCTGGGATCAAGTTTGCAAGTATGCAGGTGTGCAAGTATGCAAGTTTGCAAGTGTGCAAGTTTGCAAGTGTGCAAGTGTGCAAGTGTGCAAGTTTGCAAGTGTGCAAGTTTGCAAGTGTGCAAGTGTGCAAGTCTGCAAACCTGCACACTTGCAAACTTGCACACTTGCATACTTGCAAACTTGCACACTTGCAACAACCTTTTACGACAGGTACTGCCGGATGTAGCGATAGTCAGGTGTGAGCTCACCGCGGTAGGCGATGACGGCGCGCTTGATCTCCGGCGGGAGGGCGAGCTGCTCGAAGGGGACGGTGTAGTCGGCGTGGGCGATGGCGGGGATATACGACCGGAGCACCTGGCTGAAGTAGATCGAGGCCTCGCGGGGCAGTTCGCTGGGCAGGATGTCCACGGCCAGCACCACCGGACCCTCGCCGGCCACGCCGTCGGTCGTCTCGCCGGTGAAGGGGTTGTAGACGTAGACGGGGTTGCCCGGTTCGGTGCTGCGGACGGTGAACTCGATCGAGCCTTCGATGTCGCAACTGATGTCGCCAACCACGCGCAGGCGGGGGCGCTCCGGCCCAGCAAACAGCTTGCTCAGTTGGGCCCTGGTGATCAGACGAGGGTAGCGGGCGTCCCAGTAGATGCCGTTGACCAGCACGGTCAGGTAGGGAACGTAGCGGAAGAAGCTGGCGCGGTACCGTTCGGGATGCTGGTAGTAGTCCTGCAGCGCGAAGGGGTGGGCCGGGTCGGTCGGCTCGACCATGTGCTCTTCTTTGAAGACCACCTTGTAGAGCGTGTAGGGGTCGGGCGGCGCGGCGAAGAGCCGGCTCAGGTCGTCCGGTTCGACCGTCACGGGGGCCAGCTCGTCGAAGACATCCTGGGCACCCTGGGAGACGTTGCCGTAGCCGGTGAAGCCGAAGACGAGAGGGGTCAGGGCAGCAGGAAGCCCGTCGGTGTGGATGCGCTCGCCAGCCTGGTGGACAGCGCGTTTGGCCGTGGCCAGGTCGGGGTACTCGTGCGCCACCCGAATTGCGCTGAAGGGGTTGGCCATGCCCTCCCAGTCCAGCCGCTGGCCCAACGCCCAGAGAGTATCGAGCATCCCGGCCTGTCCGGCGTGGCGACCGAAGAAGATCAGTCGCCGGCCGTGTTCATCGGTGACCTTTTCGTAGTCAATCAGCGTGCAGCGCTGCGCCAACAACTGGCGTAGCATGGGCATATTGTGGGGCTGGCCCTTGATCACGTGGGCGAAGAATATATAGGTCTTATCGGCCAGGATGCGGTGAGGAGGCACTTCCTTGATAGCGACGATCACGTCACAATCAGCCAGCTCCTCCCGCACCTGAGCGCCTGCCGTGCGGTATTCCTCGGCTCCAAAGACACGGATATCGGAGGGTTGGACGACGATCTCGATGCCGTGTTCTTCTATCAACTCGCGGGCGTGCTGGGGGACGATGGGGGTGCGGCGTTCCCAGACGCTCTTGTTCTCGCGGCGGATGCCGACGCGTTTGGTCATACACGGGCTCCTTCAATGGTCGTTGGTAGATTCGACTTTCCAGGCTCATTATCCCACAAAGTGGGAATTTCGGCAACCTGGGGAGAAAAACGTCGAAAATCGTTGCCTACGGGCTATCGAGCGGCTAAAGTCGAAACTCGCTACGGGTGGGTAAGAGTGGTGAAGCATTCCCGGCTGAGGCGACTTGCGGGGAGGGACGTTCGGTGGTAGAATGCAGAGCAACGCATCCTGATGGGTGGGGATGCCCCGTGGGGCCGCCGAGGTAGCTCAGCCTGGTAGAGCACCTGACTGAAAATCAGGGTGTCGCCGGTCCAAATCCGGCCCTCGGCACTGAGGGTGGCCCGGTGGGGCCATCGGTGAAGAGACAGCCCGACCGCTATGGGTCGGGCTGTCTCTTAGCTTCCCATCCAGCCCCTGCTCCGCTCCACGGCCCGCTTCCAGCCGGCGTAGGCGGCTTGGCGACGCGGTTCATCCCACTGCGGGGAGAAGGTGCGATTCACGCCCCAGTTGGCCCGCAGTTCCTCCAGGCTCGACCATAGCCCCACGGCCAGGCCGGCGGCATAGGCGGCGCCCAGGGCGGTTGTCTCGTTGACCACCGGACGGACCACCGGCACTCCCAGCACGTCGGCCTGGAGCTGCATCAGGAAATCGTTGACCGTCGCCCCGCCGTCCACCTTCAGCGCCGTCAGCGCGATGCTGGAGTCGGCGCGCATCGCCTCCAGTACGTCGCGCGTCTGGTAGCAGATCGCCTCCAGCGTGGCCCGCACCAGGTGGGCGCGGTGGACGTAGCGGGTCAACCCGACGATCACGCCGCGGGCATCCATGTCCCAGTACGGCGCGAACAGGCCGGAGAAGGCCGGGACGAAGTAGACGCCTCCGGCGTCCTCCACGCTGCGGGCGATCTCCTCCGTTTCGGCGGCGTTGCGGATCAGCCCCAGGTTGTCGCGCAGCCACTGCACCGCCGCGCCGGTGATGGCGATGGAGCCCTCCAGGGCGTAGGTTGTTCCCTGCGGCAGGCCGTAGGCGACGGTGGTCAGCAGGCCACTGTGCGAGGGGACGATCTCGGCGCCGGTGTTAAGTAGCATGAAACAGCCCGTGCCGTAGGTGTTCTTCGCCTCGCCAGGGGTTGTGCAGGCCTGGCCGAAGAGCGCCGCCTGTTGATCCCCCAGGTCGCCGCAGACTGGCAGGGCAACCCCCAGCGGCCCATCGGCCCGCGTGACGCCGTAGAGCGCCGGGTCGGACGATGGGCGGATCGCCGGCAACATCCGGCGCGGGATGGCGAGCATCTCCAGCAGGTCGTCGTCCCAGTCCAGCGTCTCCAGGTTCATCAGCATCGTCCGGCTGGCATTGCTGACGTCGGTGACGTGCGCCCCGCCGCGCGGCCCGCCGGTCAGATTCCAGATGATCCAGGTGTCTATGTTGCCGAAGATCGCCTCGCCTGACTCTGCCTTCTGGCGCAGGCCGGGGACGTGGTCGAGCAGCCACTTCAGTTTGGGGCCGGAGAAATAGGTGGCGATGGGCAGGCCGGTGCGGGCGCGGAAGGTTGCCTCCAGACCGTCGGCGATCAACTGCTGACAGAGCTCGCGGGTGCGCGTGTCCTGCCAGACGACGGCGTTGTATAGCGGTGCGCCGGTCTTTGCGTCCCAGATCACCGTCGTCTCGCGCTGGTTGGTCACGCCGATCGCGGCGATCTGGGCCGGCAGCACCCCCTGCGCCAGCGCCCCGGCGATCACCCGCTCTGTCTTGACCCAGATCTCCGCCGGGTCGTGCTCTACCCAGCCGGGCCGCGGGTAGATCTGGACGTGTTCCTCGTAGCAGGAAGCGATTACCCGGCCCTGCGGGTCGAAGACCATGAACCGCGTTCCGGTGGTGCCCTGGTCAATCGCGGCGGCGTAGCGTGGATGGCTCATCTTTGTTCCTCCTGGGATTCCGGTATGGGTTGATATTGGGGAAGGTGGGCAAGTTTGCAAGTTTGCAAGTTTGCAAGTTTGCAAGTTTGCAAGTTTGCAAGTTTGCAAGTTTGCAAGTTTGCAAGTTTGCAAGTGGGGAGGTGGGGAGGTGGGGAGGGATTAGGGGCGCAGGATGATGATGTTGTTTGCAATGAGCTGTGTGCCGCCATCTCCCCGATGTCCGAAAACGGCGACGATGACCCCCGGCTGGAGGGCGTCGCGGGCGGCGCTCTCCCCCTCGGCGGTATGTATCTGTGTCTGATCGGTCAACTGCACGGCGCGAGGGCCGTCCGGGGAGGCCAGCCCCAGGATGTCGCCCCGCAGCGATTGCACCCGCCCGCGCAGGTCGGGCGGGCGGGGCGGCAGCGCTGGCCCGCCGGGGGCGCTGACGGGCGGCTGCCCCACCCCTCCCGCCGCCGGCCCACCGGGCGGCGCCTGACCCGGCAGCGCCGGCCCACCGGGCGGCGCCTGACCCGGCAGCGCCGGCCTGCCAGGCGGACCGCCCGGACCGGCCAACGAGACCCCCCGCCAGGTCCAGCCGTTCTCGCCCACGTACACCCCGATCGAGAAGGCCGCGATCAGTAGCATCGTCACGATCACTGCCGCGCCTGCGCCCACTATCAGCTTATTCGCCATAGATGTCGCCACACTAACCTCCGTCAGCGAATGAAGCAGATTCAGCGGATTTCTGCTACCATCTGCCCCGTCCGTTTTCTCACTACTCCCGGCCTGCCAGGACGGTGATGTCTTGCAGCCGTAACCGTCCGATGCCCTGCGTGCCTTCTTCGCCAAAGCGGTTCACCGCTACCACTTCCAAAGGGAAAGTCCCCGGCTCGCTCTGGCTGGGGATCACCAGGCGATAGTCCTCCACCACCACCCCGTCCGGCGGCGGGCGGAAGGTCTGCACGTAGCGGGTGAGGTTGCCCAACCCCAGCTCGTGGATCTCCAGCACCTCGCCGTCGAGGGCCGTGCCGACCAGCGTCCCGCGCAGTGGCTCGATTCCCCGCCAGTAGAGGGTCAGGTGCAGCATCCCTCCCGCCTCGACCGAATCGGCCTCCAAGTCGTAACCCACCAGTACCCGCTCGCCCACCGGCTGCTCGACCACGTGCTGGGGCTGTGGGTCCGTCGTCACCAGTTCCGGCGGCTCGTCGGTGACGTGATAGAGCACCAGCTCGCGGTTGCCCGTACTGCCGCTGGCGCCGTGCAGCACCGGCACTGCCCAGTCGTCCGCCTCCGTCCACCCGCCCGGCGCCGCCCACGGCCCGCCGCCGCCGACCCCGCCGCGCTCCGGCGTGGTGTTGGCGTAGACCTCGCGGCGGTCGGGGTTCGTTTGCCGCGCCGGTTCGATGGCCGGGATGAGCACATCGGGACGGACGTCGTAGACCAGTCGGTAGTAGAACACGTCGTAGCCGAAGACACCGCCGCGGCTCAACAGTACGGCGCCCTGCGGCAGGAGATCGAAGACGTTCTCGTAAAAGTCGTTGATCGCCGTGTCGCCGGAGCGGTCGTTGAGCGGTCCGTTGACCCGCACCTCCCAGGCCAGTCCCGCTACCAGCAGCAGCGCGGCCAGCGTCGTCAGCGCCCTGCCCACCGCCGGCCAACGCAGCTTCGACAGCCGCTCCAGCAGCCAGGCGACCGCGTAGCCGATGAAGATGGCGTAGACCAGGTGAGCGGGGATGAAGAACACATCCAGGTCGAAGGCGTTGTACTGGATGAAGAACCAGACGTGGACGACGTACATGCCAATCAGCAGGAAGAAGTGGCGCGGACGGCGAAACAGCACCACCCACATCCCCACCACTCCGGCCAGGATGCCAGGCAGGCCGAACTGCTGGGACAGGAAGTACAGGTAGACGACGATCCGGTCGGGCAGGGCGGTCACTGGAAAGGCGAACTTGAGCTGGGGGAAGGCCCCCAGCGTATAGTGGTAGATGCCGCGCAGCGTGGTCGGCGCGTTGGCCCGCATCGGCTGGTCCAGTAGCGTGTTCGCCCGCAGCGGCAGCCAGAGGTACTGCAGCAGGCCGGTCAGGAACCCCGCCCCGGCGCTGCCGATCGCCAGCGGGCTGAGCGCCGTCCACGGGCTGACCAGGAGGATGAACAGGGCGAAGGCGGGGGCGAAGCCCAGGTCGGACATGTGCGTGCCGAGCGAGAGACCGAAGGCCAGCGCGAAGCCGGTCAGGAGCAACAGCGAACGCGGGGAGGGGATCAGCCGTCGCCAGCCGCGCGTTGCCGAGCGGGCGGCGCGATCCCGTTCCTCGACCCGCGCCCACAACAGCAACAGCAGCACCGTCAGAGTAACCATGAAGACGTTGGGCGCGTAAACCTCGGCGATCGTCGTCTGCGACCAGAAGGTGCGGGAGAAGCCGAAGAGGAGGGCAGCAAAGGAGGAGGCAAGGGCAGAGGTTGCCCGCGATCCGATGTCCGAGGTCAGGAGGCGGAGGATGACGTAGAGGAGGGCAACGCCGGCCGCGCCGAGGGTCGCGCTCATCAGGTTGACCCGGTGGGCCACGTCGCCGACCGGCAGGAAGGTGAACAGCTTGCCCAGCCAGGTGTAGAGGGGATAGCCGGTCGAGTGGGCCAGGCCCAGGATGTAGGGCACGGTCGCCAGCTCGTTGCCGTCCGGGCTGGCATAGGACAGGCTGGGGGTCAGAGTGGCGTTGTAGACCCCCAGGCAGAGGGCGAAGATCGTCAGAGCGATCAGCAGGTCGGACCAGTGACGGCGTGTCATCTTGTGCCTCCATATTTTACCATACCTGGGCCGGTTGTGCAGCCGGCTAACGGAGGGTAAAGGACCGGTAAACGCATTCGTCACAACTTAAGCCAGGCCGCCGTGGGCTAAACCCCACGGCTCAAAGCGAAAGCCTGCTCCGCAGGCTCACGCAGCCCCCGAAGGGG
>DAOTYW010000139.1:0-5587 GCA_034434755.1 Anaerolineae bacterium
GGCGCGTCGTCCGGCATCGGGCGGGCGTGCGCCGAGCGGTTGGCCCACCTGGGCCACCGCGTCTACGGCACCAGCCGCCGCGCCCCCTTCCCGCCTGCCCCCGCGCCGCCCGGCGCACCCACCATGCTCCCACTGGACGTGGATCAAGACGAGTCGGTACAACGGGCGGTGAGCTTCATCATCGAGCAGGCCGGCCGACTGGACGTGGTGGTCAACAACGCCGGGTTCGGCATCGGCGGGGCGCTGGAGGACTGCTCTATCGAGGAAGCCAGGGCGTTGTTCGAGACCAATTTCTTCGGCGTGCTGCGCGTCTGTCGGGCGGCGCTGCCGGTGATGCGCCAACAGGGCGGCGGGACGATCATCAACATCAGTTCCCTGGGCGGGATCATCGCCCTGCCCTTCCAGGCGCTCTACAGCGCCAGCAAGTTCGCCGTCGAGGGGCTGAGCGAGGCGCTGCGGATGGAGGTTCAGCCGCTGGGCATTCACGTTGTGCTGGTCGAGCCGGGCGATACACGCACCGGCTTCACCGATGCCCGCCGCAAGTCGCCAGCCACGCCGCAGAACCCGGCCTACGCCGAGGCCTGCGCCCGCGCCCTGAAGGTCGCCGAGTCCGACGAGCGGAGCGGCGCCTCGCCAGAGCAGGTTGCCCGCGTCGTCGAGCGCATCGTCCACCAGCGCTCCCCCCGCCCGCGCTACCGCGTCGGCCCGGCCTTCCAGAAGCTGGCCGTCGTGCTGAAGAGCATCCTGCCCAACCGGCTTTTCCTGTGGGCATTGTCGAAGTACTACCGACTGTAACGAGGAGGCCTGATGAACACGTTCAACCGCATCCTGATCGCCGCAGCGACCCTCGTGCTCATGATCGTCTGTGCGCTGGTCCTGGTCGCGGCGATCCCGATCCTCCGCCTGATCGTCGGCGGGCTGAGCAGCCTGCTGATCACCCTGGAAGGCGCGCCGCGGGTGCTGGTCTACGGCCTCGGCGTCTTCTTCGCCCTGGCCTGGATCATCCTGTGCATCCTCTTCCTCATCTTCGAACTTCGCCCGTCCCGCCCGCGGCTGATCCGCGTCCAGCAGGTGGGCGGTGGCGAGGCGCTGGTCAGCCTGCGCACGATCGGCGAACACATCGCCTACGCAGTAGACCAACTGCCCGGCGTCCTGCGCACCCACTCACGCATCGCCGCCCACCGGGAAGGGGTGACCATCGAACTGGAAGTGGACACGGCAGGCGACGTGGAGATCCCGGCCCAGGCGGCCCGCATCGTCGAGTTGGTGCGCACCGTGGCGGAGGAGAAAGTCGGTGTCAAGCTGGCCCGCCCGCCGAGGGTGCACCTGCGCGCCAGTCCGCTACCGCCCAGCCCCAAACCCGTCGCAGTCAGACAGCCGGAGGTGCAGACAATAAGCAATGGACAATGAGGGGGCAATGGGCACGGCGGAACAGGGGGATTTGACCCTTCCCGCGTTGCTGGAGAGCCTGTTGTTCGTCGCCGATGGGCCGGCCTCGGTGAGCCGTCTGGCCGAGGCGCTCCAGGTGTCGGTGCAGGAGGTCGAGCAGGCGCTGCGGGAGCTGGAGGCCGCCCTCCAGACGCGCGGGTTGCGGCTGGAGCGGATCGGCAGCCGCGTGCAGATGGTCACCGCGCCGCCGGCCGCCGCCGCGGTCGAGCGCTTCCTCGGCCTGAGCGAGCAGCGCAAGCTCTCTCCGGCGGCCCTGGAGACGCTGGCGATCATCGCCTACCGCCAGCCCGTCTCCCGCCCGCAGATCGAGGCCATCCGCGGCGTCAACAGCGACAGCGTCCTGCGCACGCTGCTCACCACCGGACTGATCGAGGAAGTGGGCCGGGCAGCAGTCATCGGGCGCCCGATCCTCTACGGCACGACCTTCACCTTCCTCCAGCACTTCGGCCTCAGCCGGCTGGAGGACCTGCCCGCGCTGGAGGGCCTCCCGCCGCCCCAGTCCTAGCCCCTCCCTCCCGCAGGTTTGCGTTGCCAAGAGCTGCTTGCCCCTTTGCCAGTCGCTTTCTCACCTGCGAGAGGGTGGCGGGCAGAGAGTTACCTTTTTCAGGAGGAACGAATGAGCAAAATAACCGGCGCCGAGGCACTGGTGCGTTGTCTGCTCGCCGAGGGCGCTCGCTACGTCTTCGGCGTGCCGGGCGACCAGTGTGGACCGATCACCGACGCGATCTACCGCCTGGGCCGCGAGGCGGGGATGGAGTTCGTCACCACCCGCCACGAGCAGGCCGCCGCGCACATGGCCGACGCCTGGGCGCGGGTGACCGGCCAGCCGGGCGTCTGCCTGGCGACGGTCGGCCCGGGGGTGGCGAACCTGCTCCCCGGCGTCTACACCGCCTGGGCCGACTCGATCCCCCTGGTCGCTCTGGGGGCGCAGAACCAGGCCTGGCGCATCTACCCCGAACACGGTTCGATGCAGTCGCTGGACCAGCTCGCGCTGATGACGCCGGTGACGAAGTGGCGGGCGCTGGTGGCCGACGCGCGACGAATGCCGCAGCTCGTCCAGTGGGCCTTCCGCGCCGTCACCTCCGGACGGCCCGCACCGGTCTACCTCGACCTGCCCTCCAGCGTCCTCTGCGACCTCCTGGACAGCGAGGAGTACCCGATCCTGCCGCCGGAGCAGTACCGGGCCACAGCCGCGCCGGTGGCCGACGCGGCGCTGATCGAGCGGGCCGCCGATATGCTGGTGGCGGCCGAGTGGCCGCTGATCCACGCCGGCGGCGGCGTGCTGCGCGCCGGGGCCTGGGCCGAGCTCGTCGCCCTGGCCGAGCACCTCTCCGCCGCAGTGACGACCAGCATGGCCGCCCGCGGCGCGATCGCGGAGGATCACCCGCTCTGCCTGCTGCCGGCCAGCTTCGGCTCGCTGGGCGCGCAGGCCACCGCCGACGTGGTGCTGCTGGTCGGCGGGCGGCTGGGCGACCTGGACTTCTGGGGCAAGCCGCCGGCCTGGGGAGCGCCCGGCGTGCAGAAGTGGATCCAGGTGGATATCGCCGCCGAGAACATCGGCCTCAACCGCCCGATTGACCTGGCGCTGCTGGGCGACGCCAAAGCCACGCTCAAGGCGCTGCTGGAAGCGGTCAGGCGACGCACCGGCCGCAAGCCGGAAAACCCGCAGTTCGCCGACGCCCGCGCCGCCCAGGCCGGCTGGCTGGGTCAGTGGGAAGAAGGGGCGCGGTCGGACCAGATGCCGATCCACCCGCTGCGCCTGGTGCGCGAGGTGCGCGAGTTCTTCCCCCGCCAGGCGATCATGTGCGCCGACGGCGGGACGACAGCAGTGTGGGCCTTCTACCTCAACCGCATCTACGAGCCGCGCACCTTCCTCTGGCCGGCCGACTCCGGCCACCTGGGCACCGGCATCCCCTATGCCATCGGGGCGAAGCTGGCCCGTCCGGACGTGCCGGTCTACTGCATCACCGGCGACGGCTCGTTCGGCTTCAACGCGCTGGAGCTGGAGACGGCGCGGCGCGTCGGCGCGCCGGTCGTCATCATCATCGCCAACGACTGCGGCTGGGGCATGATTCGCTCGGCGCAGAAGGCCGTCCACGGCGAGCGGTACATCGGCGTGGACTTCTGCACCGAGACCCGCTACGATCAACTGGCCATCTCTCTGGGCTGCTACGGCGAACGGGTGACCGATCCGCAGCAGATCCGACCGGCGCTGCAACGGGCGGTGGACTCCGGCCTGCCGGCAGTGCTGGATGTGATGGTGGACCCGGACATCCACGGCTTCCCGCCCGACCTGGAGATTCTGGATGGGTTGTGGATGGAGGGGTGCGAGAGGTGACGCGGAGACGCGGAGATGCGGAGACGCGGGGACGCGGAGAGGGGGAGACGCGGAGAGGGGGAGAGAGATGAAGGCGGCGGTGTTTCGGGGAGTGGGCAGGATCGAGGTGACGGAAGTGCCCGTGCCGACGGTCGGGCCAGGGGAGGTGCTGGTGCGCGTGCGCGCCTGCGGCATCTGCGGTTCCGACCTAGAGTCCTACCACACCGGCATGTACGAGCCGGGGACAATCATCGGCCACGAGTTCGCCGGTGAGGTCGCGGCGGTGGGCGCGGGGGTGGACGGGTGGACGGTCGGAGACCGGGTGACGGCCAACGACGCGCTCTCCTGCGGCCAGTGCCCGTCCTGCCAGCGCGGCCAGCCGACGCTGTGCGAGAGCGTGCAGATGCCGGGGATCACCATGAACGGCGGCATGGCCGAGTACGTAGCCCTGCCCGCAGCGCTCCTCCACCGGCTGCCGGAAGGGGTGACGATGCAGCAGGGGGCGCTGATCGAGCCGCTGGCGGTAGCCCTGCACGGCGTGCGCCGCTCGAAGCTGGCGCCGGGCGACCAACCGCTGGTGATCGGCGCCGGTCCCATCGGCCTGCTGACCCTGCAGGGCGCCCTGCTGGCCGGCGCCTGGCGGGTCTTCGTGGCCGAGGTCAACCCCGCCCGCGCGGCGCTGGCCGAGCAGTTAGGCGCTTTCGCCGTTCTTGACCCAACGCGGGATAACCTGGCCGTCGAGCTGGGCCAGCACACGCTGGGAGCCGGGCCGTCCGTCGTCTACGTCTGCAGCGGAGCGCCTCGCGCTTTCGAGGACGCCTTCACCCTGGTCGGCAAGGGCGGGCAGATCGTCGTCCTGGGACTGGCCGTCGAGCCGGTCGCCGCCGACTTCCTGACCGTCGTGCTGCACGAGCTGGACGTGTGCGGCAGCTACCTGGGCTGCGAGGAGTTCCCCGCCGCCATTGACGCTGTCGCCCAGGGGCGGGTCAACGTGGACGCGCTGATCAGCCACGAGGTCGCGCTGGAGGACGTGGTCACGCAGGGCTTCGCCGCGCTGGAAACACCCGGATCGGGGGCGGTGAAAGTCCTGGTGAACCTGTAGGGTGGGCCGCTGGCCCGCCCCACGAGGAGGCCTTCGATGAGACTGGGCAGCATGGAATATATGCAGCGGGTCCAGGAGCTGAGCAACACGGACGCGGAGTACCAGCGGCTGGCCCAGGGACAGTACGAATCCTACACCCTGGTCCTGGAGGCCGAGCCGGGCAAGGGGGTGTCCAACCCGCTGATCGTCGGGTTCGACTGCCAGGATGGGAAGATCGTGGAACTGTGGGAAGGTCAGCGGCCGACGACGTTCACCCTGTCGGCGCCCTACGGCGTGTGGGTGGAGATCCTCACCGGCAAGATGGGGCCGACCAAGGCGATCACGATGCGGCGGTTGAAGACGCAGGGGCCGTTCCTGCAGTTGTTGAAGGGAGCCGATCGGGTCATCCGCTGGGTGGACCTCTTGCGCACGATCCCGACGGAGTTCGAGGGAGAGTACGCGGGCCACAATTTCCCGACGGCCCCGTAGGGGCGCCCCTCCGTGCCCGCCCAGGGGCGGGCACGGAGGCCCGCCCCTACGGGGTGATGGCCGGGCGGGCACGTAGGGGCGACCCTCCGTGGTCGCCCCTCCGTGGTCGCCCCTCCGTGGTCGCCCCTGGGCGGGCACGGAGGCGGGCGGGCACGGAGGCGGGCGGGCACGGAGGCCCGCCCCTACGGGGTGATGCCCGGGCGGGCCCGTAGGGGCGACCCTCCGTGGTCGCCCCTGGGCGGGCACGGAGG
>DAOTYW010000140.1:0-13524 GCA_034434755.1 Anaerolineae bacterium
TGATCGCCGAACGAAGTCGCAGCGAAGCTGCCTTGAGCGTGGTTTCCGATCCGGTAGAACAGGCTCGACTTCGTTCCCATACCGAACGCGTCTTATTTGGAAAGTGGGACGCCGAGTTGGATACAGCTCGGCAAAGCCCCCGGTGGCTGGAAGACCCGCGAGTGGCACAGATGGTCGCCGATTGCCTGCGTCATCGCGACAACGTCGTCTACAACCTGCATGCTTTCTGCATCATGCCCAACCACGTCCACTTGGTCTGCACACCGCTTGCCAAATTGGGCGAAGACTACCATTCGCTGAGTGCGATTCTTCATGCACTCAAGAGCTATACAGCGCACGAGGCCAATCGCATACTGGTTCGTCGAGGAGCTTTCTGGCAGCAGGAAAGCTACGATCACGTCGTGCGAGACGATGAGGAGTTGCGCAGAGTCGTGACCTATGTGCTGAACAACCCAGTGAAGGCACGGCTGGTGGAGGACGCGCACAATTGGCCGTGGAGTTACGCAGCAGTGTAGGGCGGGCCGCTGGTCCGCCAAGGGGCGGGCGGGCCACCCGCCCTACATACACACGGCGGGCCAATGACAGGTGTAGGGCGGGCCGCTGGCTCGCCAAGGGGCGGGCGGGCCGCCCGCCCTACATCACACGGCGGGCCGCTGGCACGCCAAGGGGCGGGCGGGCCGCCCGCCCTACAAGCAGTCTATGCGTAGAATAGCCTCACATCTGCTGATCATATATCTTGTGGCGAGCTCCACACTCGCCTACCTTGGCGTCCCTGCTTCTGCTCAACAGCTTTCCTCCGTCGTCTTCTGGTCCGCCCAGGGGCCGGTGGCCGTGCCACGGACGGTCGGCAGCGCGCCGGGCGACCGGCTGGCCGCCCTGCTGGCCGGCCCCACGCCCCAGGAGCAGGCCCGTGGCATCTTCTCGGCGATCCCGCCGCGGACGTCGCCCGCCGGCCTGGACGTGCGCGCCGACCGCACGGTCATCGTCTACCTGGACGTGCCGGCGGAGCACCTGCGCCGCCTGGATGCCGACACGTTCGAGGCCATCGTCCAGCAGCTCGGCGCGACGCTGGAACCGCTGGGCTGGCGCGACCTGCGCATTCAGGCCCGCGACCCGGCGACGGGCGCGTTCGTCCCGCTGGCCAGCTTCCTGCCCGCGCTGGCGGCGCCGCGCAAGCCCGACCTGCCGACCGACGAGGAGGGGATCGAACCGGAGCTGCCCGGCCAGCCCCCCGCGCCGGGGCAGGGCCAGCCGCAAGGGGCGCTCAGCGGTCGCACGGTCTACGTTAGCGCCGGGCACGGCTGGGTGTGGAACGCCAACGTCAATTCCTGGCGCACCCAGCGCCCGCCGTACCCCGCGCCGCCCTATGTTGGCCCGATCATTGAGGACCATAACAACGCCGAGGTGGTGAACCAATACCTGCTGCAGTACCTCTGGAACGCCGGTGCGCAGGTCATCCCGGTGCGCGAGCGGGACATGAACGCCGCCGAACGCATCGTCAACAACGACGACCTCACCGGCTACGCGGAGCAGGGCACCTGGGCCACCAGCGATTTCCCCGGTTACGACCTCAACATCCCCGGCCAGACCTACCGCTTCGCTATGACAGTCGCCGGGACGGCCACGGCTACCGCCACGTGGACGGTGGACCTGCCCGCCGACGGTCGCTACGCCGTCTACGTCTGGTACCGGCACGGCAGCAACCGCGCCGCCGACGCCCGCTACACTGTCCATCACGCCGGCGGCGAGACGACGGTCGTGGCGGACCAGCGCAGCCACGGTCTGACCTGGCACTACATCGGCACCTACGGCTTCCGCGCCGGCGAGCCGGCCCGCGTCACGCTGACCAATGCCTCCGCCAGCGCCGGCCAGGCAGTCATCGCCGATGCGGTGCGCTTCGGCGGGGGGACATTCGACAGCCTGGAGGGGATCGAGACGATCGCCCCCTATCCGCCGGACAAGCCGTGGTGGGAGGCTGCCGCCTACTATTACACGCAGCGGATGGGCATGGAGGCGGCGGATAGCGACGTCGTCGCCCGCCCGCTCTACGCCCGCTGGGAGCACGCCGGCAGCGGCGATGACGCTGTCTACATCTCCTGGCACACCAACGGCTACTCTGGCTACCAGCAGGACTATAGTGGCACGATCACCTACATCTACAACGGCGAGGTCATCACCCGGCCGGTTACGCCGGGCAGCGCCGAACTGCGCCATGCCATCCACAGCGAGCTGATCAACGACATCCGCGCCGGCTGGGATCCGGCCTGGGTGGACGGGGGCGAGCGCAGCCTGAACCTGGGCGAGCTGCGCGAGCTGTGGGACGACGACCCGGCGGCGCGGATGCCTGGCGCGCTGATCGAGCTGGCCTATCACGACCATCCCACCGACACCGATGCGCTCAAGCACCCCTATTTCGAGATGCTGGCCGCCCGCGCTGTCTACCAGGGCATCGTCCGTTACTTCGAGGCGCGGGACGGGGCGGACCTGGCGCTGCTGCCGGAGCCGCCGACGCACCTGGCGCTGGAGAACCTCGGCGACGGACGGGTGCGCGTCTCCTGGCAGCCGCCGCCCACCGATACGCTCGGCCTGGTCGGCGACGCGGCGACCGGCTACCGCGTCTACACCAGCCCGGACGGCCTGGGCTGGTCGAATGGCGTGCCGGTGAGCGGGACGGCCACCATCCTGAACGGTGTCGGGGCAGACGGCCGTCCGCCCCTGCTCTTCGTCCGCGTCACGGCCACCAACGCCGGCGGCGAGTCGTTCCCTACGGAGACGCTCGCCGTGCGCGTGACGGATGAGGCGCACGGCCGTGCGCCCCTACTGCTGGTCAACGGCTTCGACCGCGTCGGCCGCTCCATGCTCGTGCCGGAGACCGATCCGGCCGAGGGATTCAACCTGCGCATGTTCCTCGACCGCGCCAACCGCCACGACTACGCCATCCAGCACGGCACGGCGATCCCCATCCCGTTCGACTCGGCCAGCAACGAGGCGGTGCGCGACGGGCCGGTCACGCTGAGCCGCTACCTGCTGACCGACTGGCTCCTCGGCGAGGAGTCGGGCCTGGATCAGACGCTCGACGCGGCGGAGCGGGCGCTGCTGCGCGATTACCTGCAGGGCGGCGGGGCGCTGTTCATCAGCGGCAGCGAGATCGGCTGGGACCTGGATTACCGAGGGGCCGACCCCGGTTTCTACCACACCGTGCTGCGAGCCGATTATGCTGGCGATGATGCCGAGACCTACGCAGTAGTGCCGGTGCCCGGCTCCTTCTTCGATGGCCTACCGCCGTTCCGCTTCGACGCGCCGGGGATGTACGACGCTGACTATCCAGACCAGTTGACCCCGCTCAACGGTTCGCTGGCAGTCTTGAGCTACCAGGGCGGGCTGGGCGGGACGGCGGCGATCAGCTACGCGGAGGGTTCGCAGCGGCTGGTGTACTTCGGCTTTCCGTTCGAGACAATCTGGCCGGAGCAGCGAGCGATGGTGATGAGCCGAGTGCTGTGGTTCCTGGGAGGCTTCCCGCACCAGGCCTGGCTGCCGCTGATCCAGCGCGGTGAGGTGCAGCGATGAAGGCGGTCTGGTGGCTATTGCCGGGGCTGCTGGCCGGGCGACCGGGGCCGAGCGAGGTACCCTGGGACTTGCACGAGTTGCGCGCGGTGGGCTTCCGCACCATCGTCTCCCTGGACGGGTTGAACGGGGCGGCGGTGCGGGCGGCGGGCCTTCATCACTATCGGGCGGCGCTGAACGGCGGCCTGGCCTTCTTCGCCCTGGGGCGGCGATTGCTGGTGCGGCAGATGATCCCGCTGGTGGATTTCGTCGCCGCAGAGGTGGCAGCGGGCCGGCCCACGCTGGTCCACTGCCACGCGGGCAAGGACCGCACCGGGGCGCTGCTGGCCGGTTACCTGGTGCGTCACCGGGGACTGACCCCCGAAGAGGCGCTTCACCAGGTGCGCCGGGCTAACCCGCGGGCGATGACCTCGTGGGGATTCGACCGGCTGCCCGAGCTGTTCGGCACGACACGGAGGCACGACACGGATTCCAACGGATTGCACGGATTGACACGAGGAAGGAGGTAGGCATCAGATGAGTCAGGGACGGGTTTCCGGTCAAGCCGGCCGTGACGTGGCGCCCTTGCCCCCCTACGTCTGGGTGCTGGCGTTCGTGGTGCTGTTGATGGCCTCCGTGGCCTGCGGGCTGTGGGCGATCTATACGCTGCGGCTGCAGCAGACGTTCCCCGGCCCCAATCCTACGCCGATCATCTGGACCGCCACCCCGCAGCCCACCTTGCCGGCTACCGCTACCCCGACCGCGACGCCACCGGAGCCGACTCCCACGCTTTCCCCCGGCATCGCTGTCGGTCGCTACGTGCAGGTCAGTGGCACCGAGGGGGTGGGAGTCAGCCTGCGCCAGGATCCCGACTCCAACAGCGTGCGCATCAGCATCGGTCTGGAGGGAGAGGTGTTCATCGTATTGGACGGCCCCCGTCCGTCCGGCGGCTATACCTGGTGGCTGGTGCGCGATCCGAACGACGAGGCGCGACGGGGTTGGGCGGTGGGGAACTTCCTTGTGCCGATCGAACCTGGAAGAAATGACCAATGACCCATGACCAAAGGGCTGCTGGGGTGTTGGTCGTTAGTCATTAGACCTTGGTCATTGAGAGGGGGAAGCATGGTCGTGTTAGAGGAGATCCGTCAGCGCGCCGAGAGGCTGCGGCAGGAGATTCATTTCCACAACTATCGCTACCACGTGCTGGACGCGCCGGTGATTAGCGACGCCGAGTACGACGCGCTGGTGGCCGAGCTGCGGCGGCTGGAGGAGCAGTATCCAGAGCTGGTCACGCCTGACTCGCCGACCCGGCGCGTCGGCGCGCCGCCGGCGGAGGAGTTCGCCCGCGTGCGCCATCCGTCGCCGATCCTCAGCCTGGATAACGCCTTCGGCGCCGACGAGGCCCGCGCCTGGCTGGAGCGCATCGGCAAGCTGCTGCCGCCCGGCACGCGCCTGGACTTCGTCGTCGAGCCGAAGATTGACGGGCTGACCGTGGTGCTGCACTACCGCGACGGCGTCTTCGTCCAGGGGGCCACGCGCGGCGATGGGGAGACCGGCGAGGACATCACCGCCAACCTGCGCACGCTGCGCCAACTGCCGCTGCGGATCCCGCTGCGCCCGGACGGGCCCCAGCCGCCTTCCTACCTGGTCGTGCGCGGCGAGGCGTTCATGACCGTCCGCGACTTCGAGCGCTTCAACCGGGCCCAGGCCGAGCGGGGGGAGAAGACCTTCGCCAATCCGCGCAACGCCGCCGCCGGGTCGCTGCGCCAGCTCGACTCGACCATCACCGCCCGCCGACCGCTCAGTCTGCTCTGCTACGCGGTCGTCGCCTGGGAGGGCTCCCCCGCCCCGCCCGCGACGCAGTGGGAACTGCTCGCCTACCTGCGCGACCTGGGCTTCCCGGTCAGTGAACACGCGGCCCACTTCGCCGATGCGGACGCGGCCATCGCCTACACGGAGGGCTGGGCCGACAAGCGTGACACACTGCCCTACGAGGCCGACGGGATGGTGATCAAGGTCAATGACCTGCGGGTGGCCGGGGAACTGGGCGTGGTCGGTCACGCACCGCGCGGCGCGATCGCCTTCAAGTTCCCCGCCCGCGAGGCGACGACGACGCTGCTGGACATCCGCGTCAACGTCGGACGCACCGGCACGCTGGCCCCCTACGCCGTGCTGGAACCGGTCAACATCGGCGGGGTAACCGTGCGCCGGGCGACGCTGCACAACTTCGACACCATCGCCGGGCGCGACATCCGCGTGGGCGACCGCGTGATCGTCAAACGCGCCGGCGAGGTCATCCCGCAGGTCGTCGGCCCGATCGTGGACCTGCGCAGCGGCGCGGAACGGGTCTATACCCCGCCCGACCGCTGTCCCGCTTGCGGCGAACCAGTCGAGAGGTCGCCGGAGGAGGTGGCGGTCTACTGCGTCAACGCCGCCTGCCCGGCCCAGCTCGTCCGGCTGATCGGCCACTTCGCCTCACGCGGGGCGATGGACATCGAGACGCTGGGCGGGAAGACCGCCGAGCTGCTGGTGGAGAAGGGGCTGGTGCGGGACGTGGCCGACCTCTACACGCTGCGCCAGGAGGACCTGCTGACGCTGGAGGGGTTCGCCGAGAAGAAGGCCGAGAACCTGCTGGCCGGCATCGCTGCCTCGAAGGGCCGCCCGCTCAGCCGCGTGCTGACCGCGCTGGGCATCCGTTACGTCGGCAGGGTGGTGGCGGAGACGCTGGCCGGCCACTTCGGCTCGCTCGACCGGCTGGCCGCGGCGACGGTGGAGGAGCTGCAGGCCATCCCCGGCATCGGCCCGCGCATCGCCGGGGGGGTGGTGGACTGGTTCGGCCATGCGCGCAACCGGCAGGTGGTCGAAAAGCTGCGCCGGGCGGGGGTGCGGTTGGCGGAGGAGCGGGCCGCCGTCGCCCCGGCGGGGCCGCAGCCGCTGGCCGGACTGACCTTCGTCATCACCGGCACCCTCTCCCGCCCGCGCGAGGAGATCGAGGCGCTGATCGCCCGCCACGGCGGCAAGGTCACCGATAGCGTCAGCCGCAAGACCAGCTACCTGGTGGTCGGTGAGGCCCCCGGCGGGACGAAGTTCCGCAAGGCGCAGGAGCTGGGGGTGGAGGTGATTGACGAGGGGAGGTTGATGGGGATGATGAGGTGACGCGGAGACGCGGAGACGCGGGGACGCGGAGACACGGAGACGCGGAGACGCGGGGACGCGGGGACGCGGAGACACGGAGACGCGGGGACGCGGAGACACGGTGAGAGGACAAAGAGATTTCGGATGGCGGGCGGCGGATGCTGAACGGCGGACTTCAGAGGCGGAAAGGAACGTCGTCCTGCTGGTGGCGACGCTGAGCTCGTTTCTGACGCCGTTCATGAGCTCGTCGGTCAATGTGGCCCTGCCGGTCATCGGGCGGGAGTTCTCGGCGGATGCGATCCTGTTGAGCTGGATCGCCACCGCGTTTCTGCTGGCGGCGGCGGTCTCCCTCGTCCCGCTCGGCAAGATCGCCGACATCTACGGGCGTAAGCGCATCTTCACCCTTGGCCTGGCCCTCTACGTGCTGACCTCGTTCCTGGCCGCTGTCGCCCCGTCCGTCGGCTGGCTGATCGGCAGCCGCGCCCTGCAGGGGATCGGCGGGGCGATGATCTTCGCCACCGGCGTGGCGATGCTCACCTCGGCCTTCCCGGCCGGACAGCGAGGGCGGGTGCTGGGCTGGAACGTCGCCGCGACCTACCTGGGGCTGTCCCTCGGCCCAGTGCTGGGCGGCATCCTCACCGAGCAGTTCGGCTGGCGGAGCATCTTCTTGGTCAATGTCCCGCTCGGCCTGCTGGCGATCGCCCTGGTGCTGTGGAAGCTGCGCGGCGAGTGGGCCGAGGCGCGCGGCGAACGCTTCGATCTGGTCGGGTCGGTTGTCTACGGACTGTCCCTGGCGGCGGTGATGTTCGGCCTGTCGCGCCTGCCGGCGCTGCTGGGCGGCGGACTGATCCTGCTGGGCGTCGTCGGCATCGCGGTCTTCGTCTGGCGGGAGACGCGGGTGACCAGCCCGCTGCTGAATATCGGCCTCTTCCGGCACAACACCGTCTTCGCCCTGTCGAACCTGGCCGCACTGATCAACTACAGCGCCACCGCCGCCGTGACACTGCTGCTCAGCATGTACCTCCAGTACATCCAGGGACTGTCGCCCCAGAACGCGGGATTCGTCCTGGTGGCCCAGCCGGCGATGATGGCGCTCTTCTCGCCGCTGGCCGGGCGGCTGTCGGACCGCATCGAATCGCGGGTCATCGCCTCGGCGGGGATGGGCCTGACCGTGGTCGGCCTGGTGCTGTTGACGTTGCTGGGCCAGAGCACGGGCCTGGGGTTCGTCGTCGCCAGCCTGCTCCTGCTGGGGGTGGGCTTCGCCCTCTTCTCGTCACCCAACACCAACGCGATCATGAGCTCGGTCGAGCGCCGTTTCTACGGCGTGGCCTCGGCCACCCTGGGCACGATGCGGCTGACCGGGCAGATGCTCAGCTACGGCATCGCCATGTTGATCTTATCCCTAGTCGTTGGGCGGGTGCAGATCACCCCGGAGGTCTACCCGCTGTTCCTGACCAGCGTCAAGGCGGCGTTCACCGTCTTCGCCGTTCTCTGTTGCGGCGGCATCTTCGCCTCGCTGGCGCGGGGAAATATGCGCTGAGCAGAAAGCAAGAGATGGAGTTGCTTTGTTTTCATTGTGCGCTATCATGTCGCGTATCGCAGATCGCTTATCGCGGATCCAGTGTTGCCGATCACTTGTTGGGATGTTAGACGAGGAAGGGTCTACATGACTCCTGGTGGACAGCCGTTAGCCGAGGTTTTCGGTCGTCTGGTAACCGATCAAACCGATACGGCAAAACGATACCGTTCTCGTCGTCTCTGTCCTTTCAACAACAAGGTGCCGAATTGCACAAAGGACAAGGCGAAGAATCCTCTTGGAGTGTGCAGTATCTATCACGAGAATGACCCTGTCATTACCTGTCCCATCCGATTCCGTCAGGACTGGAGCATTGCTGACCATGCTGCGGCGTTCTTTTTTGAGGAAGAAACAAGGTGGACTTCTCTGACCGAGGTGCGGCTGAACGACGCGAATGGCAAGTCGGCTGGAAACATCGACGTGGTTCTCGTTGCTTACGACGACAGTGGGAAGGTGATTGATTTCGGCGCTCTTGAGATTCAAGCCGTCTACATTTCCGGCAACGTCCGCGAGCCGTTCGAGTATTACATGAGCGATCCGCGAAGCAGGGCTTCTATGGATTGGTCCAAAGAACCGAACTACCCTCGTCCTGATTACCTTTCGTCTTCTCGAAAGAGACTCGTCCCACAACTCGTTTACAAGGGTGGCATTTTGCATAGCTGGAAGAAGAAGATCGCTGTGGCACTGAATCGGAGCTTCTTTGCCACTCTACCCACCCTGAAGCAAGTCCCAGCGAGTGAGGCCGATATCGCCTGGCTTATCTATGATCTGAGACTACACGCAGAAGAGGGCCAGGGGGCTGGGCGATACTATCTGACAAAGGTCGATGAGGTTTTTACCGGGTTTGAGCCCGCTCTGCTTTCTATTACCACACCATTGCCTGGAAGGGCGGAGGATTTCATCAAGCTGCTTCAGGGAAAACTTGACGAGCAACTGGAGACCCCCCCAACGAACCAGACGATCGAGAGACCGTTTTGACCATGGCGACCCACAGGCAACTCTCGTTGTTTCCTGAGTTCTCCGGGGAAATCGCTTTACCCCGCCCGGTGAATGTCGCGTCTGTGCCGCAGCGAAGCCCTTTCCGCTATCCTGGCGGAAAGACATGGTTTGTGCCGACATTCCGGCGCTGGATAGCCAATCTGCCGGCCAGACCGCGTGTGCTGATTGAGCCGTTCGCCGGCGGTGGGAGCATTAGCCTTACCGCTCTCTTTGAAAACCTGGTTGAAAGCGTGGTCATGGTCGAGTTGGATGACGAGATTGCAGCGGTTTGGGAAACCGTCGTGAACGGTGATGCGCAGTGGCTGGCCGGGCGAATCCTGGCGTTCCCCATGACGAGAGAAGCCGTCGAAGCAGAGCTTCAGCGACCGCCGACAACGAAGAGAGAGCAAGCGTTCCACACCATTCTGAAGAATCGAACGTTGCACGGAGGCATACTCGCTGAAGGCTCCCGCTTCATACGGCACGGGGAGAATGGCAAAGGCATTGGCTCTCGGTGGTATCCGAAGACGCTTGCCCAGAGACTCATCAATCTCAAGCATGTCGTGAATCGGATCGATTTCCGTTGCGCTGATGGACTGGAAGTACTGATGGAGTATTCCAGTCACGCGGATGCTGTCTATTTCATTGATCCTCCCTATACTGCCGGTGGGAAGAAGGCGGGCAAGCGGCTGTATAGACATCATCAGCTTGATCATGAACATCTCTTTACGATATGCGAGTCGCTCGTGGGCGATTTCCTGATGACATACGACGAGGCGGAAGAAGTGAAAGGGATGGCACGCAGACATGGCTTCCAGATGCGTTCGATTCCCATGAGGAACACGCATCACGCGACCATGCGGGAGTTGGTCATCGGGAGAGACCTGTCGTGGCTGGATGAACTGCCTGTTGTCCAAGAATCCAGAGTCACGTATGGGACAAACAACACGTAACACGCAACACGCATCACGCATCCCGTTTCACGCATCCCGTTTCACGGAGAGGTTCTATGACCACAGAAGCATACGACGTCATCATCATCGGCGCCGGGAGCATCGGCCTGCCGGCGGCCTTCTCCATGGCCCAGGCGGGACTCAAGCCGCTGGTCATTGACACGTTCGCCAGTCCCGGCCAGGGCTCGAACAAGGCGGCCATCGGCGGCATCCGCGCTACCCACTCCACCCCGGCCAAGATCCGCCTGTGCCTGGACTCCATCGAGGCGTTCTCGACCTGGGAGGAGCGCTACGGGGACAACATCGAGTGGTATCGCGGTGGATACTCCTTCGTCGCCTACCGCGAACGGGAGGAGCGGGCACTGAAGGACCTGCTGAAGGTACAGCAGGCCTACGGGCTGGACATCGGCTGGCTCGACCGCGACGACCTGCTGGAAGTGATCCCGGCGCTCAACCCACACGGCCTGATCGGCGGCACGTACTCACCGGGTGACGGGTCGGCCTCCCCGCTGCGCAGCGCCCACGCCTTCTACTTCCGGGCCAAGGAGCGCGGGGCGGAGTTCCGCTTCCGCGAGCGGGTCACCGGCATCATCCGCCGGCGGGGCCGGGTGGTCGGCGTGCGCACCGACAAGGGCGGCTACGCCACCGGCGTCGTGATCAACGCCGCCGGGCCGTGGGCGCGGGCGGTGGCGCAGATGGCCGGGCTGGACGTGCCCGTCGTCCCCGACAGCCACGAGGCGGGCATCACCGAACCGGTCGCCCGCTTCCTGGAGCCGATGGTGGTGGACATCCGCCCCGCCGAGGGTTCGAAGAACTACTATTTCTACCAGCACGCCCCCGGCCCGATCGTCTTCTGCATCACGCCCGACCCGCCGATCATCGGCACCGACCGGCGCGAGACGTCGGTCTTCCTGCCGATGATCGCCCGGCGGATGGTGGATCTGATGCCCAGGCTGGCGAACATCAAGGTCCGCCGCACCTGGCGCGGCCTGTACCCGATGACCCCCGATGGCTCGCCCATCGTCGGGTGGGCGCAGGAACTGGAGGGGTATATCCACGCCGTGGGCATGTGCGGGCAGGGCTACATGCTCGGACCGGGCATCGGCGCGCTGCTGACCCGCATGGTCCAGGGTACGCTCACGCCGACGGACGAGGAGTCGCTGGCCGAACTGAGCCCAACCCGCGACTTCGGCGGGGAGGAGAAACTGAAGTAGCGTGAAGTGCAAGAAGTGCGGGCAGACGGCCGCCGTCGCCATGCGCCAGCACAAGCTGGCCCTCTGCGAGGAACACTATCTGGAATGGTTCGTCGCCCAGACGGAGCGTGCTGTCCATAAGTACCGCATGTTCGCGCCGGAGGAGCGCGTGCTGGTGGCCGTCTCCGGTGGGAAGGACAGCCTCAGCCTGTGGGACGTGCTGCTGCGGCTGGGCTACCAGGCCGACGGGTTGTACATCAACCTGGGGATTGACGGCGGCGTGGATTACTCGGCCGTCTCCTTCCAGAAGGTGACCGCCTTCGCCGCCGCCTGGCCGGCGGCCCGCCTGCACGTGGTGGACATCGCTGCCACCTATGGGGAGACCATCCCCCAGGTGGCGCGGCGCAAGTTGCGCGGGCGCGGCAAGCCCTGCGCCGTCTGCGGGCTGGTCAAGCGCCACGTGATGAACCGTATCGCCCGCGAGCATGGCTATAGCGTCCTGGCCACCGGCCACAACCTGGATGACGAGGTCGCTGTGCTGATGAGCAACGTCCTCCACTGGCAGACCGGATACCTGGCCCGTCAGGCGCCCGTGCTGGAGGAGCGGGAGGGACTGGCGCGCAAGGTCAAGCCGTTCTGCCGCATCTACGAGCGCGAGGCGGCCGCCTACGCCCTCATCCGGGGGATTGACTACATCTACGACGAGTGCGTCTACGTCGCCGGCAGCACCACGCTCCTGTACAAGGACCTGCTCAACCGGTTGGAGGCCGAGTCGCCGGGGGCCAAGCTGCAGTTCTACCTCAGCTTCCTGCGCGCCCGCGAGGAAGGGTTGTTCCGCGAGCCGGCAGAACAGGTCACGCTGAACCCCTGCCCGATCTGCGGCCAACCGACCAGCGTGCCGGGGCCGTGCGCGTTCTGTCGTCTGTGGGGAGTGGAAACTCGAAATCTGGAATCCGAGGCCGACGGCCCTGCAGACTTGCCCACTTGCCCACTTGCCCACTTGCCCACTTGCAGACTTGCAGACTTGCAGACTTGCAGACTTCCGCGTGAGAGAGCAGGATGATTGATTGGCCAACCTCCGACGATACCCCTCCCGGCCACCGTTCCGGCTTCGTCGCCGTGATCGGACGGCCCAACGTCGGCAAGTCCACCCTGGTCAACCGGCTACTGGGGCAGAAGGTGGCCATCGTCTCGCCGCGGCCGCAGACCACGCGCACGCGCATCCAGGGCATCCTCACCCGGCCGGACGCCCAGGTGATTTTCGTGGACACGCCCGGCCTGCACAAGCCGCTGCACAAGCTCGGTGAGTTGATGGTCGCTGCTGCCGAGTCGGCGATCCCCGACGCGGACGTGATCCTCTTCGTCGCCGACGTCTCCAAGATGCCCGGCGCGGAGGACGAAACCATCGCCGAGCTGATCCGCCAGCGGAGCGACAGCCCGCTGATCCTGGCGCTGAACAAGATGGACCGCCTGCCGCCGGACAAGGTCCGCCCTCACTGCGAAGCGTACTGGAAGTTGCTGCCCGAACACGTCGCCTGGATGCTGACGGTGGCCACCGAGGGTGTCAACCTGGACAAACTGCTGGAACTGATCGTCGGTCGCCTGCCGCCCGGCCCCCGCTATTACCCGGACGATCAGATCACGGACCAGACGGAGCGACAGATCGCCGCTGAACTGATCCGCGAGCAGGTGCTGCGCCGCACCCGTCAGGAGGTGCCCCACGCCGTCGCGGTTGTCGTCGAGGAGTTCGCGGAGCGGGAACAGGGCGCGACCCATATCGCGGCGACCATCTATGTCGAGCGAGAGTCGCAGAAGGGCATCCTCATCGGCAAGGGCGGTCAGATGTTGCGCGACATCGGCGCGGCGGCGCGGTGCGAGATCGAGCGCATGGTCGGCGGGCGGGTCTATCTGGAACTGTGGGTACGGGTGAGCAAGGACTGGCGGCGGGACGCGGCGGGTGTGCGGAGGATGGGGTATGAGGAGACGGGGTGACGCGGAGACGCGGTGACGGGGAGAAGCGGAGACGCGGTGACGGGGAGATGCGGAGACGCGGAGACGCGGTGACGGTGAGATGCGGAGACGCGGAGACGCGGAGATACGGAGAGATGCCCATGGGCGAAGAGGATCGGCTGGAGAAGGCGCGGCG
>DAOTYW010000141.1:0-7699 GCA_034434755.1 Anaerolineae bacterium
TTGGTAAAGTGCAAATCTTGCGATCCGAGGCCGTTTTTCACGGTTCGGCCACCAGTTGCACAAAAGTTAGGTTAAGTTGTGAACGATGGGGTAGATCCTGGATGGGGCGATGACCGGAGAATCGCCATGAGGAGCCGTCATGGGGAAAACGCTCTTGATCGTGGACGACGAACCGCATATCCGCTTCCTGCTCAAACAGAGCCTGGAGGACCTGGAGCAGCACGGCGTCGAGCTGATGCTGGCCGGCGATGGGCGTGAGGCGCTGGAGGTCGCCACCGCCGTCCGGCCCGACCTGGTCTTTCTGGATGTGATGATGCCCTACCTCGACGGCTATGAGGTCTGCCGAAGGATCAAGGCGATGGATCGTCATATCTGTGTCATCCTGCTTACGGCTAAGGGACAGATCGTGGATAAGGAACGGGGCACAGCGGCCGGCGCCGACCAGTACATCACCAAGCCGTTCGACCCCGACTACATTCTCGAGCGGGCAGCGGAAGCTCTCGGCCTGTCCCTTTGAACACCCCAGATGGGCAAGCCACGTGATCTTTTGCGGGCGCCGCTCGCCCTGGCACTGATCGTGATCGGTCTCATCGGATCGGCCTACGGCGTGCTCTTTTTCGCCATGCAGGCCCGCCTGCCATCCGATGGGATGCTGATCAGCGAGCTTTCTCCCGCCGGCGTGTATGTCACCACGTCCATATCCCCGTCTTCCGCCGGCCTGCAAATCGGCGACGAACTGCTGACAGTGGACGGGCGCACCGTCTGGGAGTGGGTGGATCGGGCGCTGACCGGTCAGCCGGCAGCCGACTGGCGCGCCGGTCAGACGGTCCTCTACCAGGTCCGGCGGGGGGGAGAGGTCGTCACCGTACCTGTCACGTTGGCGCCCCTCCACCTGAGCCAACTGCTCCTCGTCCGTCCCGGCGTGTATGTATTGGTATTGACCAGCCTGCTGGTGGCGACGTACATCCTGTTGGCCCGTCCCGGCGAGACGGCGGCCCAGATGCTGTTCCTGAGCGCCCTGGGAGGAGCGTTCCCCCTGGCGATGCATTTCCAGGTGGCGATCCTGACTCATCCGCTCCTCCTGCTGAGCATGGTGGCCGCCAAGTGCATCGGCGGCAGCCTGCTGGGGAGTGGATTGCTGCATCTGTTTCTCATCTTCCCGGTCGTCAAGCCGCCGCTGCGCGGACGGGAACGGTGGCTATGGGCGCTGCACGGGGTCAACCCGGCGCTGTCACCGCTGGTCGGGCTGGCGCTGGGCCGGTCACCGGCGGAGCGGTTGATGATGGCCTGGCAGTGTATCTCCTGGATCGTGCTGGTGATGATGCTGGCCAGCGTGCTCGTCGTTGTCCATACCCACCTCACCGTGCGCCAGCCGCTGGCCCGTCGTCAGATGCGCTGGATCACCTGGGGCGGCGTGGTCGGCCTATCGCCCTACATGCTCTTCACCGGACTGCCGGAGGCTATCGGCGGGCGGGCGTTGGTGAGCATCGAGATCACGGCCGTCCTGGCGGTCATGCTGCCGCTCGGCATCGCTTTCGCGGTCGCCCGCTACCGCTTGATGGACATTGACGCTGTCGTCCATCACAGCCTCACCTACGTCTTCCTGACCCTGGCGCTGGGCGGGGTCTACTTCCTGTTGATAGCGGTGTTGGGGCGGATGGCCCTGGCACTCACCGGGCGACCGAACAACACGATGGTGGTATTCGTGTCGGCGCTGGTCGTCGCCACGATCTTTTGGGCCTTGCGCAGCCGCGCCGTGCGGCTGGTCAACCGCGTCTTCTACTACCGAGGGCGCGTCGAACCCGACCGTCTGCTGAGCGAGATGAGCGAGCAGGTCAGCAGCGCGCGGCGACTGGACGAGATCGTGGCGCTGCTGACCGACGCGATCGCGGAACGGGTCGGCACCACCGGCGGTTTGCTGTTGGTGCTGAGCGAGGACCCGCTGCGCCTGGAATCGGCCGACGGCACGCCGTTCCCCCTCGACCTGGAGACCGTGACGGATGTCTGGGCTGGTCACGGGGGCGAACCATTGTCGCTCTCCATGCCGCCAGCCTGGTTCCCTGCCGCCGGACGCGACCGCCTGGCGGAGTACGGCCTGGAACTGATCATCCCGCTGTTCGCCGGCGACCAGTTGATTGGGCTATGGGGGTTGTCGCTGCGTCCCTCCGGCCTGCCCTACTCGTCCGAAGAGACGCGGGCATTGCGCACGCTGGCCCGTCAGGCCGCCGTGGCGCTCCAGAATGCCCGCCTGATGCGCCGTCTGGAGGCGCATAGCCAGTGGCTGGAAGAAGAGATCCGCGAACGGACCCAGGACCTGGAGCGGGAGCGCAACCGGCTCAACGTCATCCTGCAGAACATGGCCGATGGACTGCTCGTCGCCAGCCGCGATGGGCGGATCCTGCTGATCAACCCGGCGTTCGAGGAGCTGGTGCGCCTGCCGGCGCGTCTGCTGCTCGGTCGCCCGGTCGAGGAGGCCCTCGCCCTGCCGAACCTCGCCACGCTGATCTGCCGCGCCGCCGGCGAGGGCGGGCGGCTACAAGTCGCCGACCTCACCCTCGCCGAACGGGTGTTCAGAGCCTCTGTCTCCGCGCTGCCGGACCGTTCGGGGGTCATTGTCGTGCTGCGGGAAGTCACCCACGAGCGGGAAGTGGATCGCATGAAGACCGAGTTCATCTCCACGGTCTCCCACGAACTGCGCACGCCGCTCACTTCGGTGCTAGGGTTCGCCAAGCTGGTCCACCGCAACTTCGAGCAGCAGATCCTGCCGACCCTCCCTGACGATAATGGGACGGTGCGACGGGCAGCGGCACGGATCAGCGAGAACCTGAAGATCATCGCCAGCGAGGGCGAACGGCTGACCCGCTTGGTCAACGACGTGCTGGACATCGCGAAGATGGAGGCAGGGCGGATGGAGTGGCAGGACCGCCCGTTCGACCTGGTGGAGCTCCTGCGGACCACGGTGGATGGAATGCAGGCTCTGGCCGAGGAGAAAGGGCTGGCGCTGTACCTGCGGGTAGCAGAGGAGCCGTTCTCCCTGCTGTTGGCCGACCCCGACCGTATCCAGCAGGTGCTGGTCAACCTGATCTCCAACGCCATCAAGTTCACCCAGCGGGGCGAGGTAGTGGTCTGGGCGCGCATGTTGCAAGCCAATGAAGAGGTTCACGGCTGGCGTCCGCCGGCCGACGGGACAGGCGGCGTGGTGGTCGCGATCAAGGATACCGGCATCGGCATTGCCACCGAGGAGATGTCGCGTCTCTTTCAACGCTTCCAACAGTTGGGCACCACACTGGCCAACAAGCCGAAGGGCACCGGCCTGGGGCTGGCCATCTGCCGCGAGATCGTGGCTCACTACGGCGGCGTGATCTGGGCTGAGTCAACGCCTGGAGTCGGTTCGGTCTTCTTCTTCGCCATGCCGTTCGTTCCGGCGGCAGCGAGCGCTCGACAGCGCCCTGCGGTCGTGGAACCGCCCCCTGGCGAGGCTGTGCCGGCCGGCGTACCGTCTGCTTCGGTGCTCGTGGTGGACGACGAGCCGAACTTCCGCCTGCTCCTGGCGCAGGAACTGGGCGAGGCCGGTTACCGCGTCCTGGAAGCCGCCAGCGGCAGTGAGGCGCTGACCCTGGCCCGCCGCCACCATCCGAAGATCATCCTGCTGGACGTGCTCATGCCCGATATGTCCGGCCTGGATGTGATCCGCGTCCTGCGGGCGGACCCGGCGACCGCTTCTGTGCCCATCGTGGTCCTGTCCGTCGCCGAGGAGGCAGAGCATGCGTTAGACATCGGGGCCAACGCCCACCTGCGCAAGCCGGTGGACTTCACCCGCCTGGCGGAGACGATCGCGGCCTGGACTTCTGGAGAGCACGTGCAATGAGCAACGCAGACACGATCCCCTTGCATCGTCTATTGAACCAGCGCGAGACGACGGCGATGTTGGGCGAGTTCGCCCGCCTGATGCCCGGCGTGGACCTGGTGTTGATGGACGCCGATGGCCAATCGTTCGTCAGCTTGTCCGCCAGGCTGCCGGAGGAGCGCGCGGCCTGGCTGGAACACGCCCGCCCCGATCGGCCATGCCTCCTGGATGGCTGGCGGATCGTTCCCTTGCGGAATGGAGAGGCGCTGTTGGGCGTGCTGGCCGCCCACGGCGAGCTGGATACCCCGCCGGTGGAGCAGGCGCTGCATTGTCTGGAGCGCAGCCTGTCCCTGCTCCTGGCCGAGGCCCTGGCCAAGCGCACCATCGCCCGCGAGACCCTCGATCGCTACCGCGAGATCAACCTGCTGTACTCTATCAGCGAGGCCCTCGGTGGACGCCTGGACCCGCAGGAGATTTCACAGCTCGTCCTGCGGGAGGCCAGCCGGATCATCCGCGCCGACATGGGGGCGGTGCTGCTGACGGCGACGGACACCCCAGCCGTCCGCGAGGTTTGCGGCTACTTCGGGCCGGGGGAACTGGTGTCGGGACTGTGTCAGGGCACCGATGAGCTGATCGAACGGGTGTGCGCCAGCGGCCAGCCGGCCATCGTGGCCGAACCGCTGGCGCGCTGCAGCACCCTCCTCTGCGCCCCACTGAAGACCCAGGAACGGATCGTGGGAGCGATCCTGCTGGGGCGTCAAGCCCCTGGCGAGGTCTTCACCGCCGGGGACGAGAAGCTGCTGATGGCGATCGTCAGTCAGGCGGCCAGCGCCGTCGAGAATGCCCGCCTGTTCGATAGCGTCCGTCGCCAACGAGATGAGATCGCGGGGATGAAGAGTTACATGGATAGCATCTTTGCCAGCATCGCCAGTGGCGTCATCACCACCGATGCCGGGCAGCGGATCATGAGCATGAACCAGGCCGCCGAGCGCATCCTGAACGTGTGTGCCGAGGAGGCGGTGGGCCGCCCCTGTCTGGAAGGGTTGCCGGGGCTGGGACAGGCGATCATGCCGCTGGTCAACGCGGTGCAGCGGCAGGGCGAACCGGTACGGGAGTACGTGCTGGAAGCCGACCTGCCGCGCCGTGGCCCGGTCGTGCTGCGGTTGCACATCAGCCCGCTGAAGGAAAGCCAGTTGGCGACGATGGGCATCGCCGTGGTGGTGGACGACCTGACCGAGCACCGCCAGTTGGAGGAGCAGGTGCGCCGGGTGCGTGAGACCTTCGAACGGTATGTGGCCCCAAACGTGGTCGAGCGGCTGTTATCCGACCCGACCAGTGTATGGCTGGGCGGCGTGCTGCGCGAGATCACCACCCTCTACGCCGACATCCGCGACTTCACGGCTTACGGAGAGAAGATCGCGCCGGAACTCCAGATCGAGGTCCTCAATCGGCACCTCACCGTGGCGGCCGAGGCGGTGCTCATGGAGGAGGGCACGCTGGACAAGTTCATCGGCGACGCGGCGATGGCGTTGTTCAACGCGCCGCTCCCCCAGCCCGACCATGCTCTACGGGCCGTGCGGGCGGCGATGCGGATGCAACAGGCGATCGCCGAACTGCACTCCCACCTGCCGGAGGACGAACAGCTCAGTTTCGGCATCGGCATCGCCACCGGCCCGGCGGTGGTCGGCAACGTCGGTTCGACGCGCATCCAAAACTACACCGCCGTCGGCGACAGCGTCAACCTGGCTGCCCGCCTGCAGGCCTACGCCCGGCCGGGGCAGATCCTGCTCAGCGCCACGGCCTACCAGCACGTGCGCGACTACATCGTCGCCCGCGAGCTGGGCTACATCCAGGTCAAGGGCCACAGCAGGCCCGACCAGGTCTTCGAGGCACTCGGGTTACGGTCGAGCGCTCCGTGAGAGCACGGCAGATAGCCCAAAGGAGAGGGACATGACAATCATTCTGGATGGTTCGAGCCTGACCGTCGAGCAGCTCGTGCGCATTGCCCGCGACGGCGAACGGGTGGAACTGCACCCTGCCGCGCTGGAGCGGATCCAGGCCTGCCGCGCAATGCTGGAGGATAAGATCCAGGCCCACGAGATCATGTACGGCGTCAACACCGGCATCGGCGAGTTCTCCGAGGTCGTGCTGACCGACGAGCAGGTACAGCAGTTCCAGAAGTACCTGATCTACAACCACGCCGCCGGCATCGGCGAGCCGGCGTCGCCGGAGGCGACCCGCGGGGCCATCGCTAGCCGGATCAACGTCCACGCCCGCGGCTACTCCGGCTGCCGTCCGGAGATCACCCTGACCATGGTCGAGATGCTCAACCGTGGCGTCACGCCGGTGGTCTGTCAGAAAGGCTCGGTGGGCGCCTGCGGCGATCTGGCCCCCATGTCCCAGATCGCCCTGCTGCTGATGGGCGAGGGGGAGGCGTGGTATCAGGGCGAGCGGATGCCCGGTCGGGTGGCGATGGAAAGGGCCGGCATCCCCATCCCCGGCCTGCAGGCCCGCGACGGGCTGGCGGCGATCAACGGATCCAACCTGATCACGTCTATGAGCGCGCTCCAACTATACGATATGAACCGCTGGCTCAAGCAGGCCGAGATCGCCTGCGCGATGAGCCTGGAAGCGCTCTACGCCAACATGAAGCCCTACGACGTCCGCCTGCACCAGTTACGCGGCTTCCCCGGCGCGGTCCGCGCCGCGACGGCCATTATGAAGTGCATCGCCGGCAGCGACCTGGTCACCGGCAAACTGAAGACGAAGGTGCAGGATGCCTACTCGATGCGCTCGTCGCCGCAGGTCATCGGCGCGGCCCATGACGCCCTGGACTACGCCCGCCGCCAGGTCGAGATCGAGCTGAACGCGGTCGCCGACAACCCGATCTTCCTGCCAGAGTACCGGCTGACCCTCACCGGGGCCAACTTCCAGGGCTCGCCGGTCAGCCTGCCCATGGACATGGTCGGCGCGGCGATCACGATGGTCTGTGTGCTCTCGGAGCGCCGCCTCAACCGGCTGACCAACCCGGCGCTCAGCGTCGGCCTGCCGGCTTTCCTGACCAAGGGGGCCGGGATGTTCTCCGGCATGATGCTCAGCCAGTACACCGCCGACATGCTCATCGTCGAGCAGCGCATCCTCTCCATGCCGGCCAGCATCCAGTCCATCCCCGCCGCCGCCGACCAGGAAGACTTCGTCTCGATGGGCATGAACACGGCGATCAAGAACGGGCAGATCCTGGATAACGCCTACGGCGTGCTGGGGATCGAGTTCATGGCCGCGGCGCAGGCGCTGGACTTCCGCGACTTCACGCCCGGCCACGGCGTGCAGGCTGCCCGCCAGGTCATTCGCAAGTACGTGGCCCACCTGGACGAGGACCGCCCGCTCTATCCCGACCACACGCGGATGAAGGAACTGGTGCGCTCGTGCGAGATCCTGGAGGCGGTCGAGCAGGCCGTCGGCAGCCTCGAGTGATCCTCTGTGGTTCGCCCAAGGAGGTCGTGCAATGCAGGGAATCTTGGACTGGGGCGTCAACGTGATCCTCTGGCTGCAGCAGTTCAGCCCGGCGCTGGACCTGCCGTTTCGGGTCTTCACGTTCCTGGGTGAGGAGGATTTTATCCTGCTACTCGTGCCGCTGATCTTTTGGTGTGTGGAACGCCGGGTCGGGGCGCGGATGGTGATCCTGTTCCTCTTCTCCACCTACCTGAACTCGGTAGCGAAGATCGTCGCGGCTCAACCGCGGCCGTTCGAGTATGACGAGCGGGTACGGGCGATCGTCGAGGCCACCGGCGGCGGGCTGCCCAGCGGCCACGCCCAGAGCACGGTCGTGGTCTGGGGTTTCCTGGCGGCGAA
>DAOTYW010000142.1:0-1954 GCA_034434755.1 Anaerolineae bacterium
GGTTACACTCCAGGTCTGTCTGAGCAGTGTGGAGATCCTCACCGGCGGCAACAACCGCCTGGAGAGGGTCTTCCTCCCAGACAGAACTGACCACCTGTCCCATCTCCATATGACAGCAAGCTATCTGCCCCTGAGGGTCAACCACCAGGTATGAGCGACCCGCCCCGCAGGCAGCCGCGTGCGGGCCGACCAGGCTGCAGCGATCCAGCAGGCCGTCCACCAGGCGACGCCGGGGCAACCGCCCCTCGATGACAGCCAAGGCCGCCCGCAGGCCGGAGGTCAGCCGTTCCGGCGAAGGCGACAGATGCGGACCGCCTGGCTGCGGACGGACGAAGTTCAGGTTGAACGACAGGTCGCGCTCCAGGGCGAAGGCCACCACCATGGGCAGTGCATCCACATTGTACGCGGTGACCGTGACAGAAATGTGGGGGCGCACGCCGCGGGCCAGGGCGTTATCCACGGCGCGGACGGCGTGTTGGCACGACTCCCCGCCGCTGAGGGAAGGCCGCTGGCGGTCGTGCGGTGCGCCCAACCCGTCCAGGGAGATGGAGAGCCGCACGTCCTCGGCGTGCAGCCAGTCCAGCATCTCCTGGGTGAGGGCGACACCGTTGGAGAGGAGCACCTCCTGCAGGTCCAGACCGGCTCTGGCCGCTGCCAGGCGGGCGTAGGCGTGGACGTGCTGCGCGACGTGGAAGTTGAGTGTCGGTTCGCCGCCAGCGTACTTGAGTTTGACGGCGCGGAAGCCGTGGGCCAGCGCCGAGCGGAGTGCGGCGTCCACTGCGGCCCGGCCGGTTTCGGCGGTCATCCTCTCGTCGCCCCGGGGGGCATAGCAGTAGGCACAGCGCAGGTTGCAGCGGGTGGTGAGATGGAGCCAGAGGGTGAGAGTGTGGGACGTGTCGCGTGTTGCGCGTTCCGTGGCGCGGGCCGGAATGAGCAGGCCCAGAGCGGCGAGTTGACAGGCGGTTGGGTCGGCGAGAGGGGCAGGGGTGGCGAATCCCTCCAGAAGCCGCGCTGCAGGGCCGTTGAGGACGACCACCCCGGCTGGGCCGGCAGGATTGAAAGTTGCCTGACGGCCGCCGGGGAGAGGAGCGCGGTAGAGGGCAGGGGGAAGACACCAGAGCGCTCCGGCGGGCGGAGCAGCCTGCGGCGAGAGGCTGGCAGGCGCGCAGGCGCAGTCGGTCTCGGCCGCTTCAGCAGAGGGCTCTCCTGCCCACACGCAGGGAACGTCCACCGCACAGGCACAATCCTGCTCCCCGTCCGCAGTGGGCGGCTCCCAGATCACTTGCGGTAATTCATGCTCGATGCGGTTCACGGTTCCGCTCCTTGTCATCGGGACGGCCAGGCAGCGAGAGGGCCATCTCGAGGGACTCTCCTCTCTGACCCACCGTCCGAAAACCGTTGCTGGCGAAGAGCCGGCGGGCCGGCCCGTTGTCGGCGCGGGTGGTCAGGACGAGTTCGGTGACTCCCCACGCTGCGGCCCAGCGCAGGGACTGGGTGAGCAGGCGAGCGCCGATGCCCTGCCGTCGCCAGTCGCGGGCCACGCCGATGCCCAGTTCCGCCTGTCCTGTCCCCTCCGGGAACAGTCGGCACCAGCCGACGATGCGGCGACCCACCGTGGCGACCAGCAGCAGGTGATCGTCCGCGCCGTCCAGGGCGCGCTGCCACGCCGGGGTAGGCTGGAAGCGAGGTGTAGCCATCATCCCCTCGGCGCAGACGGCGTTGATAGCGTGGGCCAGGGCATGCCGGTCTCGTGCCTGATAGGAACGTACCCCGATCATGGGGTCTCCATCCCCAGCAAGAACCACCACTCGTCCAATGCCTTGTCCAATCGGGTGGGGCGCGGAAGACGGCAATTCTGCGCGGCCGTGGCGATACCCCGTTGTAGGGCCTGGAGCTCTGCGTCGTTCAGTTTCCGCACCCGCACGTAGATACGGTACAGGGCGCGGTACAGATC
>DAOTYW010000143.1:0-10026 GCA_034434755.1 Anaerolineae bacterium
CGGTGATGGATTGGATACCCTATCTTCCTCGAAAAGAGGAGCCCTGGCAAGTCTATGCGGTTGCTAAAGTGTCAACCGATCTGTGAACCATCCCCGATGGCGGGTAAGGTATTGACCGTAACTTCGGGCAAGGGCGGCGTGGGCAAGACCACCGTGACCGCCAACCTGGGCGGAGCGTTGGCCCTGCGCGGTCAGAAGGTGGTCGTGATTGACGCCGACATTGGCCTGCGCAACCTGGACGTGATGATGGGGTTGGAAAACCGCATCGTCTACGACCTGGTGGACGTGATCGAAGGCCGCTGCCGGCTGCGTCAGGCGCTGGTGCGCGACAAGCGACTGTCGGAGTTCTACCTGCTGCCCGCCGCCCAGACCCGCGACAAGACGGCTGTCAATCCGGAGGACATGGTGCGCGTCTGTGACGAGCTGCGCGAGTCCTTCGATTTCCTCCTCGTGGACTCGCCGGCCGGCATCGAACAGGGCTTCCGCGTCGCCGTCGCCCCGGCCGATATGGTGCTGGTCGTCACCAACCCGGAGATGGCCGCCGTGCGCGATGCCGACCGGATCATCGGCCTGGTCGAGGCGAGCGAAAAGGGGCCCGTGCAGTTGATCATCAACCGGCTCAAGCCAGCGATGGTCCGCCGTGGCGAGATGATGGACACCGCCGCCGTGGTCGAGCTGCTGGCCGTCGAGCTGCTCGGCATCATCCCCGATGACGAGGCGATCATCACGGCCACCAACACCGGGCGACCGGTGGTCTTCTCCGATAACACGCTGTCCAGCCGCGCCTTCCACAACATTGCCCGCCGGCTGCTGGGGGAGGACGTGCCCTTCCTCCCCCTGCGCGAGGCCGGCTTCTTCGACCGCATCAAGCGTTTCATGCGCACCGAGGGGGAGCAGAGATGAACGTTCTGGAGCGCCTTTTCCATCGCCAGGAACCGCCCAGCAGCCAGGTGGCTCAAGAGCGGCTGCGTCTGGTGTTGGCCCACGACCGGGCGAACATCTCCCCCGGCTTGTTGGACATCCTAAAGGACGAGATCATCGGCGTCATCTCCCGTCACGTCCCGATCGACGCGGCGGGTGTCCAGGTGACGTTCACCCAGGGGGCGCGCGAAAGCCGCCTGGTCGCCGACATCCCCCTCCAAACTCAGCGCAAACGCAGGGGGCAGTAGGACAGGCTTTCAGCCTGTCCCACGACAGTATGCGCGGGATCCACGTTTGGCGGCAGTTCGACTTCGTCCTGCTAGGCACCACACTCCTGCTGGTCGTCCTGGGCGTGGCGATGATCCGCAGCGCCAACCTGGGCACGGAAGACCTGGCCGATCTGTGGCGCCGGCAGGCCACCTTCGCCGTGATCGGCCTGGTCCTCCTCCTGGCCATCGCCGCGTTCCCCTACGCCTGGTTCCGCCCCGTCTGGTGGGTAGGCTACCTGCTCGCCATCGGCCTGCTGATCCTGGTGCTGTTCATCGGCCAGAGCGAGATCGGCGACGTGCGTCGCTGGTTCTACATCGGCGACCAGCGTTTCCAGCCCTCGTTCCCGGCGATGATCCTGAGCGTCATCGCCCTGAGCGCTGTGCTGGACTGGCGGCGGCGACGGGAGCCGCGGGTGGAGGCGGAGGGGGAGCGGATCGAGCCACGGCCCGGATTGTTGCCGTACCTGGTATCGGGAGCGATGGCCTTGCTGCTGGCCTACCTGGTCTTCCGCGAGCCAGACATGAGCACGGCGCTGGCCTTCGTCGTCCTCTGGGGCGCGCTCGCCTTCGCCTCCGACGTGCCGCTGGTCTACCTGCTGGTCACCACCCTCGTCGGCCTGGCCTCGCTGCTGCCGCTCTGGTCGCTGATGGAGGACTACCAGCGGGAGCGCGTGTTGCTGTTCATCAATCCTGAGCTGGACCCGGCGAAACTGTACACGCGCGATCAGGCGTTGATCAGCATCGGTTCGGGCGGGCTGTGGGGACAGGGGTACGGAGTGGGCAGCCAGAGTCAACTGCACTTCCTGCGTGTGCGTCACACCGACTTCATCTTCTCGGTGCTGGGCGAGGAGCTGGGGTTCATCGGCGTGCTGCTGGTACTGGCCCTCTTCGTCGTGTTGGTATGGCGGCTGCTGCGGGCAGCGATCCTGGCTCCGGACCGCTTCGGGCGGCTGTTGGTGGTCGGTGCAGGAGCGGTGGTGCTCTTTCCGCTGGTGGTCAACGTGGGAATGAACCTCGCCCTGCTGCCGGTCACCGGCCTGCCGCTGCCGTTCATCAGCTACGGCGGCACCGCCCTGTTGACCTCGATGGCCGCCATCGGGATCGTCGAGGGCGTCGCCATGCGCCGCACCGCCGAGGGCGTGGTCATCCGCCCGCCGGAAAAGGTCGAGGAGACGCCCGTTCCGGTTGACTGACCTGGGATTCGGATTCCAGCAGGAGGGTCGAGCAATGACAGTTCGCGTTCGTTTTGCTCCCAGTCCCACCGGCGAGCCGCACATCGGCAGCGTGCGCACGGTGGTCTTCAACTGGCTGTTCGCCCGTAAGATGGGCGGCCAGTTCATCCTGCGCATCGAGGATACCGACCGCGTGCGCTATCAGCCGCAGGCGGTGCAGGCGATCATGGACGGCCTGCGCTGGCTGGGGTTGGACTGGGACGAGGGGCCGGGACTGGAAGAGCTGCGCCGATCGGGCGTGCAGCATGCCGACGAGTACGCCGTCGGCGGGCCGTACGCGCCCTACATCCAGTCGGAGCGGCTGCCACTCTATCAGCGCATCGCCGACGAGCTGCTCGCCGCCGGTTGGGCCTACCGCTGCAACTGCACGCTGGAGCGGCTGGAGCAGGTGCGCGAGCTGCAGCGCGCCCGCAAACAGCCGCCGATGTACGACCGTCATTGCCGCCACCTGCCGCCGGACGCTATCTCCCCCGACGAGCCGCACGTCATCCGCCTGAAAGTGCCGCTGACCGGCCACACGGTTGTCCACGATGTGATCAAGGGCGACGTGGTCTTCGAAAACGCCCGCCTGGACGATCAGGTGCTCATGAAGACCGATGGCTTTCCCACCTACCACCTGGCCGTGGTGGTAGACGACCACTTTATGAAGATCACCCACATCGCCCGCGCCGACGAATGGATCCCCAGCACGCCCAAGCACGTGCTGCTCTACCAGGCGCTGGGCTGGGAACTGCCGATCTACTGCCATGTCCCCCTGGTGACCATGGCCGGCGGCAAGAAACTGGGCAAGCGCACTGGCGCTATAGCGATCTCGCAGTTCCGCGATCAGGGCTACCTGCCGGAGGCCCTGTTCAACTTCCTGGCCCTGTTGGGCTGGGCGCCCGGCGAGGGGGAGGAGCAGGAAATTTTCACCCGCGCCGAGCTGGTCGAGCGCTTCGACCTGTTCCGCATCAACCGCGCCCCAGCCACGTTCTCCTACGATAAGCTGGATTGGTTCAACGGCGAGTACATCCGCGCCCTCTCGCCGGACGACCTGACCGGGCGGCTGGTCCCCTTCTGGCAGCGGGCCGGGCTGGTGCCCGATCCATGCCCGGACGACGTGCGGGCGACGCTGCGGCGGATCACTCCGCTGATTCAGGAACGGATCAGCACCCTGGCCGAGGTGGTTCCTCTGACTGCTTTCTTCTTCACCGAGATCGAACCGCCGTCGGTGGAACTGCTGGTGCCGAAGGGGCTGGACGCGCAGCAAACACGGGATGTGCTGCGCCGCGCCCAGCAGGTGTTGGCCGGGCTGGACGACTTCAGCGCCGAGGGGATCGAGTGCCCGCTGCGCAAGCTGGTGACTGAACTGGGGCTGAACAACCGCCAGGTCTTCGGGATCATCCGCGCCGCGACCACCGGCACGGCCGTCTCCCCGCCGCTCTTCGGCACGCTGAGCGTCCTGGGACGGGAACGGGTGCTGAACCGACTGGAGGCGGCAGAGGGCGTATTGTGTTAGAGGTTAGGGGGTGGAACAAGTCTTCTTCGCTCTCCGCTGGTATCTGGCCCTCCAGGTCTTCGGCCTGGCCGCGCTGCCGCTGACCCTGCGTCTGTTCCGGCGTTTCCCGGGCCGTGGGTACGCCTTCGCCCGCCCGCTGGGACTGCTGCTCGGCGGGTGGGCGTTCTGGCTGCTGCTGACCTTCGGCTGGCTGCCCAACACCGCCGGCGCAGTGCTGTTCGCGCTGGCGCTGGTGGCGGCCGGCGGTGCCGCGCTGTGGCTGCGCCGGCCGCCGGCCGACGGGAGCGCCTCTGCCCCGTTCCAGCCCCTCTCCTGGCAGCATATCATCACCGTCGAGATCGTTCTTGCCGTCGCTTTCGCCGCCTGGTGTGGGGTGCGCGCCTGGATGCCACGCATCGAGACGTCCGGCGGCGAGAAGTGGATGGAGATCGCCTTCCTCACCGCCATCCTGCGCGCCCCCCGCTTCCCGCCGCAGGACCCGTGGCTCTCCGGTTTCGCCATCTCCTACTACTACTTTGGCTACGTGATCGTGGGGATGCTCGTGCGGCTGGCGGCGGTGCCGGCGACGATCGGCTTCAACCTGGGCATCGCCACCCTGTTCGCCCTCACCGGCAGCGGCGCCTACGGGTTGGTCCACGCCCTGTTGGCGAGCCAAGGGGAGCGCCTGGCGGACTGGGGCGGGCTGTTGGGCCCGCTGCTGGTCGTACTCACCGGCAACCTGGAGGGGCTGCTGGAGGTCTGCCACGCCCGCGGACTGTTCCCGGCCTCGTTCTGGCAGTGGCTCGACATCCGCTCGATCAACGTCCCGCCGCCGTCGCCGGCGACGGGCTCCTGGATGCCGACGCGCTACATCTGGTGGTGGCAGGCCTCGCGCGTCATCAACGACACCGCGCCCTGGCACACCGCCGCCAACCCGGCCCACTGGGAGGTCATTGACGAGTTCCCGGCCTTCTCCTTCCTCCTGGGCGACATGCACCCCCACCTCCTGGCCTTGCCCTTCGTCCTGCTCGCCCTCGCCCTCGCCCTCGCCCTCCTCTTCCGCCAGCCTGACGACCCTCCCCACCCTCCACCCTCCGCTTCCCGTTTCCCGTTCCATGCCCCCCTCCGCCTCTCCCCCTGGGAGCTCCTCGTCTACGCGATCTGCCTGGGCGGACTGGGTTTCCTGAACACGTGGGACTTCCCGATCTACCTGGCGGTAGTCGTGGCGGCCTTCGGCCTGTGGCGGTGGCGGGTGGCAGAAGGCCAGGCGGCGGCTTCATCGCTCGTCTACCTCCTGCTCTTCGCGCTCCTCCTCGCCATCGGCGGCGTCCTCCTCTACCTACCCTTCTGGCTGGGCCTCCGCTCCCAGGCGGCAGGTATCGTGCCGAACCTGTTCAACGGCACCCGCCTGCCGCAGTTCCTGGTGATGTTCGGCCCGCTGCTGCTGCCGGTGGTCGCCCTGGTGATCGCCGCCGCCCGCCGCCAGCGGGTGCGCGCCCGCGACGTGGCCCTGTGGGGGGCGGCGATCCTGCTCACGACGATCATAGGCCTGCTCGTGATCGCTCTGCTCAACCCAGAGGCACGACAATACCTGTCCACCTGGCTCAGCGGCGGGCGCATCCCTGGCCTGGAACAGGTCCCCGAGCCCTCGCAGTGGATCGCCGCCCGGCTGTTGAGCCGGCTGCTGGCGCCCTGGACGCCGCTGGCGCTGACGTTGCTCCTGGTGACAGTCGCCCTGACCCTCCTGAAACCGGCAACCCTGAAACCTGAAGCCCTCTTCTCCCTCCTCCTCATCTTCACCGCCACCCTGCTGACCCTGGCTGTGGAGTTCGTCTACCTGCGCGACCAGTTCGGCACGCGCATGAACACGGTCTTCAAGTTCTATTTCCAGGCCTGGGTGATGTGGGGCCTTGCGGCGGCCTATGGTCTGTCGTGGCTCCTGGAGGGCAACAACGTAGGGGCGGGCCTCCGTGCCCGCCCGTCGGGCGACCGCGGAGGGTCGGGCGACCGCGGAGGGTCGCCCCTACACCGCCCATGTTCGAACGATCTCGTAGGGGCGGGCCTCCGTGCCCGCCCGTCGGGCGACCACGGGGGGTCGGGCGACCGCGGAGGGTCGCCCCTACGCGCTCACCCGTGGGTACGGGCGGCGGGGGCGGTCGTTGCGCTGTTGCTGGTCGGCGCTGGGCTGGTCTACCTGCCGCTGGGGGTGGCGACGCGGGCGCGGGAGTCCGGCGGGCTGCCCACGCTGGACGGGGCCGCCCACCTCCGCCTCTACCAGGCCGCCGATTTCGCCGCCATTGACTGGTTGAACGCGCACGTCAGCGGGGCGGAGGTGATCCTGGAAGCCCCTGGCGACTGCCGCCGCGCCTACATCTACGAGGGCCGCGTCTCCGCCTTTACCGGACTGCCGACCCTGCTGGGCTGGGGCGATCACGAACAGCAGTGGCGCGGCAACTACGACGAACCGGCCCGCCGTGAGCCGGACATCGTCGCGCTGTACTCGACCACCGATGCGCAGACGACCTTGACGCTGTTGAATCGCTATGGTATAAGGTACGTCTACGTCGGCCCGCTGGAGCGGTCGCTATACCCGGCGGCGGGCCTGGCGAAGTTCGACGCGCTGCTCGACGTGGTCTATGACGCCGACGGGGTGACGATCTACCGCTATTCCCCGCCGTGAACGGAGGCGGTCCGTGCTATCGGACCAGACGCTCGAACGTCCAGACCGGCGTGCCGCCGGCCTCGACGCCACGCTGTGGACGGTGCTGGCGCTGACGGCGGCCGGGCTGCGCCTGGCCGCCCTGGCGGCGGCGCCGCTGAATGGCCGCGAGGCCGAACAGGCGCTGGCCGCGTTCCAGGCGGCGCAGGGAACCGTATCCGATGCCGCTGCGCACATCTCCCCGCTCCTGTTCCACCTCAACACCCTGCTGTTCTTCATCGGCGACGGCGGCGAGGCCATGGCTCGCCTGATCCCCGCCCTGGCCGGCGTCGGCCTGACGCTGACGCCGCTCTTCCTGCGCCGCTACCTGGGCCGCTGGGGAGCGCTGGGGACGGGGCTGCTGCTGGCCCTCTCTCCCAGCGCACTGTTCGCCTCGCGCACGCTGGACGGGACGATGCCGGCCGCGCTGGGAGTGATGGTGTTGGTCGGCTGCGCTGCCGCGTTCCTCGACCGCTGGCGCCTCGGCCTGGTCACCGCCGGCGCCCTCGGCCTGGCCGTCGCCCTGACGGCCGGAGCAGCCGGCTGGGGGCTGCTGCTGGGCCTGCTCATCGCCCTGGGCATCGGCCTGTGGATGTGGCGAGAGCAGGTCGGCTGGCTCTGGCCGCTGCTCCGCCCGGCGCTGGGGCGCGGCGCGGCGATGACCGGCCTGGGCGTGCTGGCGCTGGGCAGCGGCCTGGGGCTGCACCCGGCGGGGCTGGCCGCCGTCGGCGAGCAGTTGCTGGACTGGCTGGCCCGCTTTCGGGCGCCGGCCACGCCTGCTGTCGCTCCGCTGCCGATCCTGCTGGCATACGAACCGCTCATCCTGGTTTTCGGACTGGCCGGGGCGGTGGTCGCGTCGCGCAGGCAGCACACCGCCGGGCTGCTGCTCGCCTTCTGGGCTGCGATCGGCGCGCTGCAGGTCGCCCTGATGCCGTCCCGCCAACCCGCCGACCTGCTGTGGCTGTTGCTGCCGCTGGCCGGGCTGGCCGGGCTGGCCATCGAGGCGCTGGTCAACAGCCTCCTGACCCATGGCCGGTGGCTGAACGAGGGGCTCTACCTGCCGATCTCGCTCATCCTGTGGGCGCACGGCGGGCTGGCCCTGGCTCACTACGCCCACAGTGACGACCCGGTCAGCCTGATCCTGGCCGGGCTGACGATCCTCCTGCAGCTCGTCCTGCTGGCCGCCTTCGGCTTCGCGGTGACCGTGCCGACCGTGGAGGAGAGCATGGAGTGGCTCCTTCAGCAGGGCAGCGGCGTCATGCTCCGCGCCGGGACGCTCTCGCTGGCCGCCGTGCTGCTGGCAATCACCATATCCACCGGCTGGGGACTGGCCTACCTGCGCCCCTCCGACCCCCGCGAGCTGCCGGTGGCCGACCCGATTGCCGGGGAGGTACGCACGCTGAGCCAGGTGGCGCGGCAGGTCTCGGCCCAAGCCGCGGCCATGGAGACCGGCCTGCCGGTGACCTTCCTGGGTCAGCCCGATCCGACGGTCGCCTGGACGCTGCGCCATTTCGAACAGCGGGTCGTGGAGCGCCTGGGAGACGAGACGCCGCCGCTGGTCATCGCGCCGGCGGAGAGCGCGTTGCCAGCAGGCTACGTCGGCGAGACGTTCCCCCTGCGGCGAGTCTGGCACCCCGACTGGAGCGGGCGAGCAACTATGCTATGGTGGCTGTATCGGGAAACGAGCGCGCCAGCGATCAGCGGGCAGATCGTCCTCTGGGTGCGCGACGATCTCCCCCCGGTCCTGACTACCGACGACAGACCCCCAACCACGCCTTGAGGATAGCGGTCCGTCGCCGCTGGTCGGTGGTCGAGACGGAGATGGCTTTCAGATTTATATGAACGAAGACTCACGTCCCACATCGTGGCTGGATCGCCCCGTCGTCAGAGGCCTCGGCCTGACCTGGGAGCAGGGCCTCTACCTTCTCATCATCGCCCTCTGCCTGGTCTCCCGCCTGGCCATGCTCGGCTATCGGGTGGAGAGCCACGACGAGAGCCTGCACGTCCGCTATTCCTGGGATCTCTACGTCGGGAACGGCTACCAGCACAACCCGATGATGCACGGGCCGTTCCTCTTCCACGCCACGGCGCTGTGCTACTTCCTCTTCGGCGATAGCGACTTCACTGCCCGCCTGCACGTCGCCCTGCTCGGCACGGTCCTGGTCGCCTTCCCCTACCTCCTGCGCCGATATCTCGGTCGCGGCGGGGCGCTGTTCGCCTCCCTGCTCCTGCTCATCTCCCCCTCGATCACCTACTACTCCCGCTACATCCGCCACGACATCGTCTGCGACCTGTGGGCGCTGTTCGTCATCTGGGCGGCGTTCCGCTACCTGGAGGAGGGGCGCAGCCGGCATTTCTACCTTCTGGCCGCGGCGTTCTCGCTGATGTATGCCACGCACGAGATCGCCTTCATCTACACCGCGATCATCGGCCTGTTCCTGCTGGGGATGTTCGCGGCGCAGGCAGCGCGGCGTCGGTGGGAGCGGGGCAATCTGTGGGGGCAGCTCCGCTCGTTGCGCAGCTTCGATCTGATCGTCCTCATCGGCACGCTGACCCTGCCCTTCGCCAGCCCGTTGGCGATCCACCTGGGCATCCGCATCGCTGCGCTGGTCGTCGGCCGCTATCCCGATCCGATGTGGGCCCCGGCGTTCTGGGTCAGCCTGGCGAACGTGCAGGTCCTCGACTACACCAACACGGCAGGGTTGAGCTATTCGGCGACCATCCTGGCCCTGACTATCCTCATCGCCATCGCCATCGGCCTGCTGTGGGACTGGCGGCGCTGGTTGGTCGCGGCGGCGATCTACCTGGCGATCTTCCTGTTCTTCTTCACCACCATCTTCACCAACGGCGCCGGCATCGCCAGCGGCTGGATCGGTTCCCTGGCCTACTGGCTGGCCCAACAGGGGGTCGAACGGGGCAACCAGCCGTGGTTCTACTACCTGGTCATCCTGCCCCTCTACGACTTCCTGCCGCTGCTGGGCGCGCTGGCGGCGGCAGGGGTGTGGCTGGTACGTGGGTGGCGGGGGACAAGGGGCAATGGACAATGGCCAATGACCCATGAACAATGGTCAATGGCCGCGGTGGGGTTTTGCCTGTTTTGGGCGGTGATGGCCTGGGTGGGATTCTCGCTGGCCGGGGAGAAGATGCCCTGGCTGACCGTCCACATCGCCCTGCCGATGATCCTGCTGACCGGCTGGCTGTTGGGACAGGTGGTGCGGGTGGTGGACTGGCGGCGGGTGAGGGACCGGCACGGCTGGCTGCTGGCGCTGCTGCTGCCTGCGCTGGCGGCGGCGCTGGTCACCCTCGTCACGGCGCTCCAGCGGCGGCCCTTCCAGGGCGTCGAGCTGGCCCAGCTTCAGGTCAGCGGCAACTTCCTCGGCAGCCTGGTCGGGCTGGCCGTCCTCGGCGCGCTGGTCGGCTGGCTGTGGG
>DAOTYW010000144.1:0-8554 GCA_034434755.1 Anaerolineae bacterium
TGTGTCCTCTCTGCCCTTTTTAAGCACCCTCCGCCGGGCGGGAGAGGGGCGGGGGTAGGGGGTGGGGTGAGGGCTCAGCGCCGCGGACGGTAGGCAGTTACTCCTGCTCCAGCGATGCCGAGGTCGCCATGATGTGAACGTGCGTGTCAATCAGGCCCGGCATGACCGTCTTGCCTGATGCGTCAATAACCTCTGTCCCGTGCGGGATCTCGACCGTCGCCGCCGAACCTGCCGCCGCGATGATCGTGTCCTCGACGAGCACGACGGCGTCCTGGAGCGGCTCCCCGCCGGACCCGTCGATCAATTGCCCCGCTCTGATCGCATACACTCCGTGTCTCTCCTGGCTTGAGGATCCGCGCACGTAGAGCGGGCCGCTGGCCCGCCCTACGCCAGATCACGGATAGAAATCCGCTACCCACGCGCCCGGGCCGGCGCCGGTATAGTGGATCGTTGCCGCTCGGCCACGCACCGCCTCCGGCACGATCGTCACGCCGGCCACCTGCGCCGCCCGCGCCTGCAGCCCGTCCAGCGACAGCGCCACGGCCAACAAGGTCCGCGTGGCATCCAACTGGAAACGGACGGTGATGTCTGTCTGCTCCACATACGTCTGCTGCGCCGGGTCCCAGATCAGAAGCTGAGCACCGTAGGCGCCCGTCGCCGGATCGTAGAAGGCGCCGATGGCTGCCTCGTCCCCTAGGTTGGAGTTGAGCGGGCGCGACCCGGCCGGGCGGCCTGTCGCGGTGTTCCCATCCAGGTCGAGCACAAACAGCCACTCCGTGTAGGCTGGCGGCGCCTCGGGGATCGGACCGTAGAGCGCGATCCACAGCACCGCCTCGCCTGGCTGAACCCATTGGGCCACCTCCGCAGGCAGCCCATCGGTCGCGCCCAGCGCCACCCGCCCGTCCGCCGCCACACTGGCGTTGCGGATATCCAGCCCCGTGATCGGCGCAGCAGCCGGTGCGCCGCTTTCATAAGCAACCGTATCCGCTGGCGGGTCCACCGATGCAATCGGTGTCGGTTGAGGAGTGGGTGTGGGGAGCGGCGGCGAGGTCGGGGTGGGCAGCGGCGTCGGCGTCGGTGTGCAAGCGATGATATGCACGACCGCCCGCCCATGCTGCCGGTCAGGCCCGGCCACCTGGATCTCGTAATGGCCGGGCAGGTCACCGGCGGTGTAGACTCCATTGGGCGAGATCTGCCCCCCTCCGGTGACGGCCCACTCCAGGTCAGCCAGGGCCGGCTGCGCGGTGAAGGTCACCTGCTCCCGCTGGCATAGCGTGACTTCGGCCGGAACGACGTCCAGCGCCGTTTCCGTCCGCGTCGCACCGGTGATGACGGTCAGGATTTTGATCATCGCACCGACCAGGACGACCGCGACGACGAAGACCGTCACCCAGGAGAGGATCCGCCGCACCTGTTCGTTCAGCACATCTCACCTCGCATCCACAATCATCCTCCCGCAGGTTTGGAAGTGCCCGAGCAACGAAGCGGAGTGGCCATACCTGCGGGAGGGTGAGCAGTTACCTTCACGAAGCGAAAGCGGACGACGCGCCGCGTCGCCGCACCGACAGCAGCCGTCTGGCCGATCCGCCAGCCGCAGACCCACAGGATCCCCCCGCCTCCCACCAGCAGCGGCAGCCGGTCGCGCCAGTGACGGGGGACCCTGGCGTTGACCATCCAATCATTGAGCACCGGAGCATGCCCGCCCATCCCCTGCGGGCAGAAGCGATCGCCCGGCCGGCGGGTGCGCAGCACCAGCGGCGGCGTGAGCGCCCCGGCGTCCAGGAACGCCGTCCAGCGGTCCGGGTTGGCCTCGATCTCCGCCCCCGTCCACGTCTCCAGTTCCAGCGCCTCCAACTGCCACTCGCTCTCGGGCAGCGAGAGCACGCCAGGCAGGTGGAGCGGCAGTTCGATGCCGGGGGGAAGTGCCGGCCCGGGCAGGGGTGGAAGGTGATCTGCCGCCGCCACGGTCAGCCGGTCATACCCAACGGTGAGCATCAGCCCGCCCGGCAACGTGGCCCGGGCGCCGGTCGTCCCCTGGCAGGCAATGCGGGCGGCGTTCTCCACGTGGACAAAGTCCACATCCCGCAACTGCGGACGCAGGCGAGCCGCCGCTCGACGGACGAGCGCCCGCTGGAGAGACAGCGCCTGGGCAGCCCACGCCGTCCGGTCGAAGACGACCGCCTCGTCCGTTTCGGCGATCGTCACATCGTCCCAGGCCCATTGGACGACCTGCTCCAGCAGTTCGTAGTCGGCGGCGACCACGGCGGCAGTATGGAGCAGGCGTCGGCGGATATTGGGGTTATAGGTCTCCAGCAGCGGCAGCAGCTCGTGGCGCAGCCGGTTGCGAAACAGTGTCGTATCCAAGTTCGAGCGGTCGAAGCGCGGTTCCAGCCCGTTCCCGGCGCAGTACGACTCGATGGCTGTGCGCGGCGTCTCCAACAGCGGACGGATCAGGACGGGCGACGGCGAGGGCAGGGAGAAATCGCCCATCCCCTCCAGGAGGCGATAGTCCGCCAACGATGTAGCAGGGAGCATGCCGCGCAGGCCGGCCGGGCCGGCCCCGCGCAGGAAATGCATCAACACCGTCTCGGCCTGGTCGTCGGCGTGGTGAGCTACGGCGACCCGCGCCGCGCCGACCTGGCCGGCGACGTGGGCCAGGAACGCGTAGCGGACGCGGCGGGCCGCCTCCTCGAAGGCCAGGCGCTGGGCGCGGGCGATGGCCGGCACATCCTGGCGGGCCACCGTCGCCGGCAGCCCCCAGCGATGGGCCAGGTCGGCAACGAACGCGGCATCGGCGTCCGCCTCCTCCCCCCGCGCCCCGTGATGGAGGTGAGCGACATGCAGGCGCAACCGGAACTCCTCCCGCAGGCGCAGCAGCAGATGGAGCAGGCACAGCGAGTCGGCTCCGCCGGACACACCAACGACGACGCCATCGCCATCCATCAGCAGGCTGTGGCGAAGGATAAACTGGCGAACCTGGGGCAGGATATCCACTCGGGGCGGCCTCCAGCCGCGACGGAGATGCCCCACAGAGACACAGAGAACGCGAAGGTGAGCGGACGCCACAGCCAACCTGGCGGTCTCTGTGCCTCTGTGGTAGAGAAGCGCTTACATCACAGTCGAATGATCGTGCCGCAGTAAGCGCAGTTGATCTCGCGCATGCCGCGGACGATCGGCGTGGTCAGCAAGGCGCCGCAGTTGGGGCACTTGGTTGGTACTTCCTGCGGCGCGGCGTCCGGAGTGGCCGCCGCCTCTGCGGATACCGGTGCTGCCGGCTGGACACGCTCCTTGTCAATCTCTCCGGAGCGCACCCGGCCGATCAACGCGTTCCACTGCTCGTTGTCAGCACCGATCAGCCGTAACACGGCGTGGGTGATCGGGGAATCGTGGGAAAAGCGGAACTCCAGCTTCTCCTGGCGACTGAAAAGCCCTCCGGCCTCGCTCGCCTTGACCTCTTCCACATAGCCAATGGGCACCTCGAAGGCCAACTCCTGCACAGTCTCCTTAGCCGTGGTGATGAAGAGGACCTTTTTCGTCGCCACGTCTTCCTTGCGTTCGAAGATGAGCCGACCATCGGTGAGGAAGAGGACACCCTTCGGTTCGCTCCGATCATCCAGCAACTGCGCTTCGCAGGCCGACACCAGCTTCTCGTCCGGGTGGAAGCCGAAGCTGGCCTGATCGGCTTGATCGAGTGCCCAAGAGATAGCCTCCAACTGCTGTTGGATCTGCGTGACATTCTGATCAATGGTGTTGAACATCCCCTCCAAGGCATCCTGGTTGGCGGCGACCTTGCTCTCCAGCATCTGGATCGCGGTCTGGGCGCGGCTGACCGCCGCGGGCCCGCCTGTGTAGGCCATCTGCAGCGCGTTTTGGGCGTCGTTGACATCCTGCTCCAGCATCTGGCTGCGCCGCTGGGCCTCATCCATCACCCGTGAACGAGCTTCGCTCCACTGGGCGGCCAACGCCTCGATCTTCTGCTCCAGGTCGCCGGCGAAGACATAGCCCCGGTTGCGCAGCGCGGCCAGGTCGGACGGCAACACCGCCAGGGCCGAGTCCACGTCCTCCAGATCGGCATGGATATCCACCAACGCTGCCGCCTGCTGGAGCGCGGCCAGCCGCTGCGCCAGCTGGTCCAACTGCTCCGGCGCAACGGTCTGGGCCGCCACGCCGGCAGCCGTGCCGGCCACCACCGTCCCGGCCACGGCCGTACCGACCGCTGCTGCCCCGATGTTCCGGTAGGCGCGTCGCTGTTGCTGGCGGGCCTCCTTTTCCATCAGGCGCTCCGCTGCCGGCTTGACCACCGGCCGGACGCCCGGCACCACTTTCACCGGCGGCGGCACAACAGCCTTCTGGAGCGGCGGTCGCGGCGGGGGCGCGGGTTGCTTGGCAACCGGCGGTCGCGGCGGGGGAGCAGGCTGCTTGGCAACCGGCGTTCGCGGCGGGGGAGCAGGCTGCTTGGCAACCGGCGGTCGCGGCGGGGGAGCGGGTTGCTTGGCAACCGGCGGCCGTGGCGGGGGCGCAGGCTGCTTGGCAACCGGCGGCCGCGGCGGGGGTTTCGGGCCAATCTTCTTCTCGTCAGGCATGGATCCTCCTTTCTCAGCCTCCTACAGTCGTCCGCAGGTAGGCTTCCATCAGCTCGTCCAGCCGCCCATCCAACACCGCTTGCGTGTTGCCGGTCTCATAATCGGTGCGATGATCCTTGACCATCTGGTAGGGATGCAGGACATACGAACGAATCTGATTGCCCCATCCGGCGTCCACGTGCTCGCCCTTCAGTTCGGCCAGCTCCTCCCGTCGTTTCTGCTCTTCGAGCTCCATCAGACGGGCGCGGAGGACGCGCATAGCCGTCTCGCGGTTCTGGGTCTGTGAACGCTCGTTCTGGCAGGAGACGACGATGCCGGTCGGCAGGTGTGTGATGCGGACCGCCGTCTCATTCTTCTGGACGTGCTGCCCACCGGCGCTGGAGGCGCGGAAGACCTCGATCTTCAGATCGTCCGGCGCGAGCGACAGCGAAGCCGCCTCGGCAATATCGGGCCAGGCCTCGACGAGCACGAAAGAGGTGTGACGGCGATGGGCCGCATCGAACGGCGACAGGCGCACCAGCCGGTGCACACCCCGCTCGGATCGCAAGTAACCGTAGGCGTACGGGCCGGTCACGGAAACGAGAGCCGACTTGATGCCCGCCTCCTCGCCATGTAGACTGTCAATCAACTCAGTCCGATAGCCGTGAGATTCAGCCCAGCGCAGATACATGCGCAGCAGCATCTCGGCAAAATCCTGCGAGTCGGTGCCGCCCGCGCCGGCGTGGAGCGCCAGAAACGCATCATCCCGATCGTGCGGGCCGGAGAAGAGCAGGCGGAACTCCAGCTCCGCGAGCTGTCCCTCGATTTCATCGGCCTCGGCGGCCAACTCCTCGGCCAGATCGTCGCCCAGGTCGAGCATCTCCAGCGCCTCGGCAGTGCGGCGTTCCAGGCCGAGCCACGGTTCGATCTCCCCCCGCACCTCGGCCAGACGACGCATCACCTGCTGCGCCTCGTCGGGGTCATCCCACAGATCCGGCCGGATCGCCTGCCGTTCCAGGCGGGCCACCTCCTGTTCCTGGCCATCCAGGTCAAAGATGCCTCCGCAGCTCGGCCAGGCGTTCCTGCAGGGTCAGCAAACGGTTGCGCAGTTCTTCCATAAAGCCTATGACCCCAACTGAGAGGTGCACTGCGGGCAGCGGGTCGCCTTGATCGGGATGGACGAGCAGCAGTACGGGCACTCCCGTGTTGTCGGCTCGGTCGGTGCGGTCTCCGGCTTTTGCCGCAGGCGGTTGATCGTGCGGACGAGCAGGAAGATGACGATAGCGATGATCAGAAAGTCCAGCACCGTGTTGATGAAAACGCCATAGTTGATCGTCGCTGCGCCGGCTGCCTGCGCCTCGGCCAGCGAGGCGTAATCCCCGCCGGAGAGATTGATAAACAGATCGGCGAAGTTGATGCCTCCCAGCAGCAGCCCGATCGGCGGCATGAGGATATCATTGACAAAAGAGGTAACGATCCGCCCAAACGCGGCGCCGATGACGACGGCGACGGCCAGGTCCACAACATTGCCGCGCAAGATGAACTCTTTGAACTCCCTGAGCATTCGGCTCCTTTCCCGGTTCACGTTTCGCCCGATGATAGCACAGAACCCCGATTTTCGCCAACGGGTAACTGCCTGCCATCAGGCAGACTCACACCCACGAAGCCAACAGTTGCCCCCTGTGCTCGCCTGGGGTATAATCATCCCATTATGAGCGAGGAGATCGTGATTGACGGTTCCGCTGGCGAGGGCGGTGGGCAGGTGTTGCGCACCGCGCTGACCCTGGCGGCGATCACCGGGCGGGCGGTGGAGGTGCGCGACGTGCGCGCCGGGCGGCCCCGGCCAGGCCTCCAGCCACAGCACCTGGCCGCCGTGCGGGCAGCAGCGGCAATCTGCGCAGCGGAAGTGGAGGGGGCAGAACTGGACAGCCAGACGCTTCGCTTCGCCCCGCAGGGGCCGTGTCGCCCTGGCGAGTACCGCTTCGACGTAGCCGAGATCGCCGGGCGAGGCAGCGCCGGAGCGGTCGGACTGGTACTGCAGACGGTCCTGTGGCCCCTGGCCCTGGCCGACGGCGACTCCCAGGTAACCCTGCGCGGCGGCACACACGTGCCGTGGGCGCCGTCGGTGGACTACCTGCAGGCGGTCTTCCTGCCCGCCGTGGCGCGCATGGGACTGCGGGCCGAGATCGAGCGGGTCGCCTGGGGCTTCTACCCGGCCGGCGGGGGCGAGGCGCGGGTACACCTCCACGGTCGCGTCGCGCCGCTATCCCCCATCCAATGGACCCAGGCAGGGCAACTCGTGCGGGTGCGCTGCGTCGGCGTGGCGGCCAACCTGCCCGCCCACATCGCCCAGCGTATGGTCAACCGGGCGCACAACCTGCTCACCACGGCGCTGGCAACGCGGCCAGAGGTGCAGCTCGAACCGCTGCGCGTGCGCAGCGCCGGGCCGGCAGCGACTTTCTTCCTCCTTGCCAGCTACGAGCAGGCCAGCGCCGGGTTCTCCGCCTACGGTCGGAAGGGCCTGGCCGCCGAGCACGTCGCCGAGGCAGCCTGCCAGGAGCTGCTGGCCCATCACACCACCGGCGCGCCGGTGGACCCGCACCTGGCCGACCAACTGGTGCTGCCGATGGCCCTGGCCGCCGGCACGTCGCGGATCGTCACCTCGGCGATCAGCGACCACCTGCTGACCAACCTGTCCGTCGTGCGGGCCTTCCTGCCGCTCCAGGCGCAGGTCGAGGGAGGGCGAGGGTCGCCCGGCGCGGTCACGATCATCGGGAGCGCCCATGATTGAACTGGTCTTCCTCGGCACATCCGCCTCGGCCCCATCCATCCACCGCGGCCTGGCCGCGCAGGTCGTGATGTACAAGGACTACCGCTTCCTGGTGGACTGCGGCGAGGGCACCCAGCGACAGATCCTCCACAGCGGCCTGGGCTTCCGGCGACTGGAACACGTTCTGCTGACCCACGGTCACCTCGACCACATCCTCGGCCTGGGCGGGCTGATCTCCACCTTCGCCCGCTGGGAGACCATTGACCGGCTGACGATCTACGGCGGGCCGTGGGCGTTGGATCGCGTGCGCGACCTCCTCTTCGGCGTCGTCCTGCGCGGCGCGCCGCCGCCGATGGAGCTGCGCTTCGTTGAGGTCGCCCCCGGCCCGGTGATGGAGGCGGACGACCTGGAGATCCTGGCCTTCCCGGTGCAACACCGTGGGCCGGGCTGCCTGGGCTACGTCTTCCGCGAGAAGCCCCGCCGCCCCTTCCTGGTCGAGAAAGCGGAGGCATTGATGGTGCCGCCGGGGCCGGAGCGCCGGCGGCTCGTCGCCGGGGAAGCGGTCACCCTGGCCGACGGGCGGCTCATCACCCCCGATCAAGTCCTCGGCCCGCTCCGCCTGGGCGCGTGCCTGGCCCACGTCGGCGACGCCGGCCGCGTGGACGACCTGGTGTCAGCGGTGTGGGAGGCCGACCTGCTGGTCATCGAGGCGACGTACCTGTCCCAGGAGGCCGACATGGCCCGCCAGTTCGGCCACCTGACCGCGACCCAGGCAGCCACGCTGGCCAGGGAAGCACACGTCAGTCAGCTCGTGCTGACCCACATCTCGCGCCGCTATCGGGACTGGGAGGTGCTGGAAGAGGCGCAGAAGATCTTCCCGGACACCGTTATCGCGCACGACTTCGATCACTTCCAGGTCGTGCGCCGACGGACGTAGCCGGGCGCGACAGGCAAGCCTGTCAAGGGGGAATCATGCCCGCTGAACGGAAAGCGGCTGTGCGCGAACTGGCCTCGATCGCCTACGGCCTGGAGGCCGGGGTGCTCTCGGGGCACCTGCAGCGACGGGCCGAGGACGGCCGATGGACGGTCGGCGACACGCCGCTAGAAACCTGGCTGGAGCGATTTGGCGGACAGGAGGTCTACCTCATCGTCGCCTCGCTGGAGGACACCCGCCCCCTGCCGCCCAAGTTATGTCGCACCTGCGGGACGGAGTACGTGGGGG
>DAOTYW010000145.1:0-8391 GCA_034434755.1 Anaerolineae bacterium
CGAAGGGCGGCTCAGGGATCGCCCGGCGCACCAGCTTGCTGGCCTCTTCCAGGAACAGCCCATTGGGCCGACCGTCGGCGCTGCGCCCGATGCGCCCGCCGCGCGGGTCGGGCGTGTCGGCGGCGACCCCCGCCCGCTGCATCGCCGCCGAATTGGCTACCAGCGCGTGGCCGCTCTTGGCTGTTAGCACCGTCGGGTGGTCCGGCGCGACGCGGTCCAGATCGGCGGCGGTGGGGAAGCGGCGCTCGGCCCACAGCTCCTGGTCCCAGCCGTGCCCGCGCAGCCACTCGCCGGGCGGGGTGCTCCGCGCCCGCTCGGCCACCCGCGCCAGCATCTCGTCCAGCGAGCGCGTCCCCACCAGGTTGACCTGCTGGGGCAAGAGGGCAAACTCGATGAAGTGGATGTGGCTGTCGGTCAGGCCGGGCAGGACGCAGCGTCCCTCCAGGTTGGTCACCGTCGTGGCGGGGCCGGCCATCTCGCGCAGTTCGTCGCCGCCGACGGCCCGCACACGCCCGTCACCGATCAACAGCGCCGAGGCGAGCGGCCGCGCTGCGTCCATCGTGTGGATCACGCCATCAGTGAGCAGAATGTCTGGTTGTGTCATAGTGTGCAAGTGTGCAAGTGTGCAAGTGTGCAAGTCACCGTGTCACCGTGTCACCGTGTCCCCGCGTCACCGTGTCGCCGCGTCCCCGCGTCGCCGCGTCACCGCGTCACCACGTCACCGCGTCACCGCGTCACCGCGTCCCCGCGTCGCCGCGTCCCCTGCAACTTGCAACCTAGAACCTGAAACCATCATCAGCACCGCCGCCAGCAACGCCAGCGCCGCGCCGAAGTAGAAGGGCGCCGACGGGCCGAATCCACGCCAGTCGCCGATCCCGCTCCACAGCAGGCCGGCGATCAGCGAGGCGGGGAAGTCGAGGATGCCCAGCACGGCATTGTAGGTGCCGTAGGCGGTGCCGCGCAGGTGCGGCGGGACGATGTCGGCGACCATCGCTTTGGTCGTGCCGTAGGCCAACCCGTAGTAGACGCCGTAGAGCGCGTAGAGCAGCCAGACGTGCCAGCCGCTACGGGCCAGCCCCACGCCCAGGTAGATCGCCGCGTAGACCAGCCACCCGCCGATGATCACCCGCCGCCGCCCGATCCGGTCGGACAACGCGCCGGCTGGGGTGGAGAGCAGCGTGTAGACGAGGTTGAACGTGACCAGCATCCCCAGCACGCCGATCACGCTCAGTCCGCGCTCCTGAGCGCGCAGGACCAGGAAAGCATCGGAGGAGTTGCCCAGGTCGAACAGGCCGACGATGAGCATGAAGAGGGCGAAGCGGCGGCCCAGCCCGCGAAAGGAGATGCGCGGTCGCTCGCTGACACCCGTCACCGGCACGTCCTGCGCCGCCAGGGCCAGGGAGAGCACGCCCAGGAAGGCCGGCACCAGGCTGACCAGCACCACGATCTGGAAGGTCGTCCGGCTCAGCTCCGCCGCCGCGCGCTGGGCCAGCCAAACCACCCCCAGGGCGATGAGCAGTCCTACGACGGCCCCGCCGGTGTCGGCGGCGCGGTGCAGGCCGAAGGCCAGCCCGCGCTGTTCCTCGGAGATCGAATCGGCCACCAGCGCATCGCGGGGCGCCGTGCGAATGCCCTTGCCCACCCGGTCGGCCCAGCGCACCCCTGCCACCGTCCCCCAGGAGTTGGCGAAGTAGAAAAAGGGTTTAGAGAGGGCGGAAAGGCCGTAACCGACCACTGCCAGCCACTTGCGGGCGCGCAGCCGGTCCGAGAGCCAGCCGGAAAAAACCTTCAGCAGGCTGGACGTCGCCTCGGCGACGCCCTCGATCAGCCCGATCACGTTCGTCCTGACCTCCAGCACGTTGGAGAGGAACAGAGGTAGGATGTTGAGCACCATCTCGCTGGAGATGTCGGTCAGGAAACTGGTCAGGCTCACCGCCCAGATGTTGCGTGGCAGGGAACGCAGGTTCTTGCGCATGCGGCCTCCATCGGACCCGTTGATCGAGATCGTGTGCCCTGTCACACCATGCGCGGCACGCGGGCGAGGATCTCCGAGACGACCTCGTAGTTATTCGTCCCCAGCCAGCCGGCCACCTCCTCGGCGGTGATCGCGTCGGCGCCCTGGTGGCCGATCAGCACCACCTCGTCGCCGACACGGACGTTGGGGATGTGGCTGACGTTGATCGTCGTCTGGTCCATGCAGACGCGGCCGATGATCGGGGCGCGCTGGCCGTGCACCAGCACTGCCTGCCAGCGCGTGGGAGCACGGCGGAAGCCGTCGGCGTAGCCCACCGGGATGACGGCGACGGTCTCCTCGTCGTGGGTGCAGTAGGTGTTCCCGTAACTGACGTAACTGCCCGCCGGCAGCGTTTTGACCTGGGCGATGGTCGTCTTCCAGGCCAACGCTGGGCGGAAACCGGGCGGGAGCGGGACGTAGGGGGAGGGTTGCAGGCCGTACATCCCCAGCCCCAGCCGCACCATGTCGAAGCGGGCCTCCGGCAGGCGCAGGAGCGCGGCGGTGTTGGAGCAATGGACATAGTGGAAGGTGGTGCCGATCCCGGCCAGCCGTTCCAACACATCGCGGAAGCGGTCCAACTGCCAGCGGGTGTACGAGAGGTCCTCCTCATCGGCGACGGAGAAGTGGGTGAAGATGCCTTCCAGTTCCAGAGCGGGCAGGCCGCGCACCTCCTCGACGAACGGCACGACCTGGTCGGGCAGCAGGCCCAGGCGGGCCATGCCGGTGTCCACCTTGATGTGGACGCGGGCGGTGCGGCGCAGGTCGGTGGCGGCGCGGCTGAAGGCGCGGGCCAGGTCGGCGTCGTAGAGGGTCAGAGTGACGTCGTGCAGCAGCGCATCGCGGGCCAGCCAGGCCGGGGTGTAGCCCAGCACCAGGATCGGCGCATCCACCCCGGCGGCGCGCAGCTTGAGCGCCTCGCTGACCGAGGCGACGCCGCAGAAGGAAGCGCCGTTGTTGAGCGCCGTGCGGGCGACGGTCAGCGCGCCGTGGCCGTAGGCGTCGGCCTTGAGCACGGCCAGGATCTGCACGCCCGGCCCGACGATCTCCTTGACCCGGCGGACGTTGTAGGCGATCGCCTCCAGGTCGATCTCCACCCAGGTCGGACGGTCGGGGCGGGCAGTGCGGACGGCGTGGCCGTCCACCCGCCGCACCAGACGGGCCGCGTCGGCCGGGTCGGCCAGCAGCCCCTCCACCACCTGCTCCATCCGCGCCTCCACATCGCCCTTGATCAGTACGACATCCCCCTCGCGCAACTGCGGACGCAGGTGGCGCACCGCGTCGCGGGCGGTGAAGGTGACGCGGATCTGCTCGCAGGGCAGGCCGGCGTCCTTAGCCGCGTCGGCGATCCAGACCGCCCGCTCGCCCTTGACGACCAACAGGTCAACGACGGCGGCCGCCGCCTTGCCGACCAGGTTGTGCCCCTCGACGGCGTAGCCGCCCAGTCGGGCCATGTCGCCCAGCACGGCGATGCGGCGACGGGCCGGGTGGTCGGCCAGGGCGGTGAGAGCCTGCAGGGCAGCGGCCGGGCTGCTGCTGGCCGAACCATCCATCAGCAACGATCCGCCAGCGCCGGCCAGGAGCTGCAACCGGCCCGGCCCGGGGCGTAGGTCCTCGACCACGTCCAGGATGTCGTCCCAGGGGATGTGGTAGGCCAGGCCGACGGCGATGGCGGCCAGGACGGTGTGGGCCTGGTGGCGACCCAGCAGACGGGTGCGCACTTCAGCCTTGGGCGGATAGCCAGGTGTGCCCAGGCCGCTGACGCCGGGGAAGTGGACGACGAAATGCAGACCGTCCGGCTCGGCGCGCAGGTCGGAGGCAACGATGTCGGCGTCGGGACTCAGCCCGTAGGTGACGACGCGGGCGCGGGTGCGCTCGCGCATCGCCCGCACGCGCAGGTCGTCGTAGTTGAGGACAGCCAGCCCGTCCGACGGCAACCCCTCCAGGATGCGACCCGTCTCCTGGGCGATGGCTTCCAGGCTGTTCAGGTAGGCCAGATGGGCTTGCTGAACGTTGGTGACGATAGCGACGTTTGGGCGGGTCAGTGCAGCCAGGTGGGCAATCTCGTCGAAGGTCGTGCAGGTCAGTTCCAGCACGGCGATTTCGTGCTCGGCTGAGAGCTCCGCCAGCGCGATCGGCAGGCCGAAGCGATCGCTCAAATCCGGCGGGTTGCGGAAGACCCGGCGCTGAGTGGAGAGGACCGCCGAGATCGCCAGGCAGGCATCGGTCTTACCGGTGGAGCCGGCGACGCCGACGGTCTGCAGGGAAGCGCGGCGCAGCACCGCTGCTGCCCAGTCGGTGAGGGCGAGCTGGGTATCCGGCACGACGACGCAGGGGACGGACGGGTCGGACGGGGGAAACTGGCAGAGCACCCCGCCGGCCCCGCTGCGGATGGCCTCGGTGATAAAGTCGTGCCCGTCGCCGTCCTCGGTCTTGATGGCGATGAACAGCTCCCCGGCCCGGATGCGGCGCGCTTCGTAGCAGAAGGCCGGGAAGCGCTCAGGCGCCGGCGGCCCCACCAGACTGCCGCCCGTGGCGGTTACGAGGTCCTCAAGAAAGATCATAGGCGGGTGCAGGTATGCAAGTATGCAAGTATGCAAGTGTGCAAGTGTGCAAGTGTGCAAGTATGCGAGTATGCAAGTATGCAAGTATGCAGGTGTGCAGGTGTGCAAGTGCGTAAGTTTGCAAGTTTACAAGTTTGCATACTTGCATACTTGCATACTTGCATACTTGCATACTTGCATACTTGCATACTTGCATACTTCAGTACCCGGCGTCTTTGTCCACCACGTTCAACAGCGGTTCGCCGGCCACGTAGCGACGCAGGTTTTCCAGGAAGAGCTCGATCTCCCGCTCGTCCAGGCCGGGCGCGCTCCAGGAGGCGTGTGGGGTAATGATGACGTTGGGCAGGTCCCACAGCGGGCTGTCCGCCGGCAGCGGTTCCTCGGTGAAGACGTCCAGGCAGGCACCGCCGATGCGCCGTTCCCGCAGCGCCTCAATCAGCGCCGCCTCGTCCACGATGGCCCCGCGGGCGATGTTGATCAGCCAGCCGTCGGGCTTCATCGCCGCCAGTTCCGCCTGCCCGATCATGCCGCGCGTCTGGGCGGTCAGCGGCGCGGCGATGACGACGAAGTCGGAGCGGCCCAGCAGATCGAGCAGGCGGTCAGGGGGCAGGACCTCGTCGGCGTCCTCGCTGGGGGCCAGGTGACGGCGCAGGCCCAGCACGCGCATCCCGCAGCCCCGGCATAGACGGGCTACCTGGCTACCGATGTCGCCCAGGCCGACGATCCCGACGGTCAACTCGATCAGCGCGCGCAGCTCTAGCTTGCGCCACTGGTGGGCGCGTTGCTGTTGCTGGAACTCCGGCAGCCGTTTGACCACGGTCAGGATGTAGGCCAGGACGGTCTCGGCGATCGGCCGGCTGAAGACGCCGCTGGCGTTGGTCAGCACCACCGGCGACCCGGTCAGTTCGGGGCAGAGGATGTGATCCACGCCGGCGCTGATGGTGTGCACCCAGCGTAGGCCGGCGACCTCACTCAACAGCCGACGGAAGGCCGCGCCGGGTATGTCCCAGCGCAGGAAGATGACCTCGGCGTCGTCCACCCGAGCGGTCAGTTCGCCGCCGGCGCTGAGCGGGACGATCTCGCACTGCGGCGCGATCTGGCAGACCCGCTCGCCGAGGGACGCGATCAGATGGTCAGGAAGAAGCAGTTTCATCCACACCTCCGTTCCTGGCAGAAATGCCGGGCGCTGCGGAGCACCCGGCGGTGGATGGGCGGTACAGGGCTCGAACCTGTGACCTCCTCCTTGTAAGGGAGGCGCTCTGACCGATTGAGCTAACCGCCCACGACGGCTGCTGGCACGAGCAGCGCGACGCCTCCCCACTATAATCACTTTCGGCGAAAAGTCAACCGCTGCTTGTGCTGTGTGCCCGAAATGTTATAATGCTCCATTACCACGAGGGGAGGAGGAGCGATGCGCATCGTTGTGGACGCGATGGGCGCTGATAACCGCCCGCTGCCGGACGTGGCCGGGGCGGTGATGGCGGCGCGGGAGTGGGGCGACGAAATTATCCTCGTCGGCCCTGAGGAGGTGGTGCGCGCGGAACTGGCGAAGCATGACCCAGGGAGCCTGCCGCTGCGCCTGGTGCACGCACCGGAGGTGCTGGAGATGCACGAGCACACCGAGGCGGTCAAGCGGAAGAAGGACGCTTCGATCCGCGTCGGGATGCGCCTAGTCAAGGCGGGCGAGGCGGACGCGTTCGTCTCCGCCGGCAACACAACGGCGGTGCTGGCCTCGGCGATCTTCGATCTGGGCCGCATCCGGGGGATCAAACGCCCGGCGCTGGCTGTCGCCTACCCGGTCGCGCCTAACCCGGTGTTGTTGCTGGACAACGGGGCCACCGCCGACTGCAAGCCGGAATACCTGCTCCAGTTCGCCCGCATGGGGGTCGCCTACGTGGAGAAGGTCTGGGGGATCGCCAATCCCCGCCTGGGACTGGTCTCCAACGGCGAGGAGGCGGACAAGGGCAACATGCTGGTGCGGGACACCTTCGCCGTGTTGCGTCAGAGCGAGCTGAACTTCGTCGGCAACGTCGAACCGAAGGAGGTGACGAGGGGGGTCGCCGACGTGGTGCTCACCGATGGCTTCACCGGCAACGTGATGGTCAAGACCACGGAGGCCATCGCTTCGTTCCTGCTGCGCCACCTGCGGCGGGAGCTGACCGGCGGCGTGCGGAACAAGGTGGGGCTGGCGTTGATGGTGCCGGGGTTGCTGGCGATGCTGCCCGGCCTGCTCCTGCTGCTGCCGTCGCTGCGGCGGGTGGCCCGGCGGATGGACTATGCCGAGGTCGGCGGGGCGCTGCTGATGGGGGTGGACGGGATCGTCATTGTCGGCCACGGCCGCTCGAACGCCAGGGCAATCAAGAACGCCATCGGGCAGGCCCGTCGAGCGGTGCAGGGTGGGGTGCTGGAGGTCATCCGCTCCGGCGTCGCCCAGGCTGATCTGGCCGGGGATACGGCCGGGGGGGATAAGTAAGTATGCAAGTATGCAAGTATGCAAGTATGCAAGTATGCAAGTATGCAAGTTTGCAAGTATGCAAGTATGCAAGTATGCAAGTGTGCAGGTATGCAGGTCTGCAAGTGCGCAGGTTTGCATACTTGCATACTTGCATACTTGCATACTTGCAAACTTGCATACTTGCATACTTGCATACTTGCATACTCGCATACTCCTTGAGGAGAGATGATGAGCAATCGTAGACGAGTGGTTATCACTGGCCTGGGGGCGCTAACGCCGCTGGCCCTTACCGCTGAGGAGACCTGGCAGGGGTTGCTGGCGGGACGGTCGGGCATCGGCCCGATCACCCAGTTCGACGCATCCGCCTTCCCCTCGCGCATCGCCGGTGAGGTGAAGGGTTTCGATCCCGCCGCGTACATTCCTTTCAAGGAAGCGCGGCGCATGTCTCGCGTGTCCCAGTTCGGCGTGGCGGCGGCGCAGCAGGCACTGGCCGACGCGGGGCTGGAACCGCCGCTGGGCGAGCGGGCCGGGGTGCTCCTGGGCACCAGCGTAGGCGGCATCGAGTGGGCCTTCGATCAGGCGCGAGCGCTCTGGGAGCACGGTCTCTCCCGCGTCAGTCCCTTCGGCGTCACCGCCTCGCTGGCGAACATGCCCGCCCATCACGTCAGCCGCTGGGCGCAGGCGCTGGGGCCGATCTCGACGGTCGTTACCGCCTGCGCGGCGGGGACGCAGGCGGTGGGCGAGGGCGCGGAACTGATCCGCCGCGGCGCCGCCGACGTGGTCATTTCCGGCGGGGTCGAGGCGTTTGTGAACGAGATCTCCGTCGGCGGCTTCTGCGTCATGCGCGCCCTGGCCATGCGCAACGACGAACCGGAGCGGGCCAGCCGCCCCTTCGACGCGCAGCGGGACGGTTTCGTCTTCTCCGAGGGCTGCGCCGTGCTGGTGCTGGAGAGCCTGGAGCACGCCCGCGCCCGCGGCGCGCGCATCCTGGCCGAGGTCATCGGCTACGCCTCCTCGTCCGACGGCTTCCACGTCGCGCAGCCCGACCCGCAGGGACGGGGGGCAGTGCGGGCGATGGCCTGGGCGCTGCAGGACGCCGGGGTCACGCCGGAGGAAGTGGACTACATCAACGCCCACGGCACCGGCACGCCGATCAACGATGCGGTCGAGACGCGGGCGATCAAGGTGGTCTTCGGCGAGCGAGCGTATGCCATTCCGATCAGCTCGACCAAGTCCATGCTCGGCCACGCGATGGGCTCGGCCGGGGCGATCGAGGCCATGGTCTGCGCGCTGACGATCCGCGACCAGATCATCCACCCGACGATCAACCTGGAGTTCCCCGACCCGGAGTGCGACCTGGA
>DAOTYW010000146.1:0-11350 GCA_034434755.1 Anaerolineae bacterium
CCCCCGCCGCGCCGACCATGGCCCGCCGCGCCGCTGCGCCGCCGCCGACCGTCGCCCGGCCGCCGGCCGAGCGCGCACCGGAGGCACCCGTCCGCCGCTCCCCGGAGACCGCCGCCCCCACCCTGCCGCGCCCCCCCGCCACCGCGCCGCCGGTCGAGCGGACGCCCGCCGCCCCGGCCCGCCCGGCAGAGCCGGCGACCATCGCCTCCGTCCGCGCCGCCGAGCTACGCTGCCCACCGCTCGACCTGCTGGACGAGGTCGAAGCGCCGGGCCTCTCCGACGAGGAGGTGCGGCTGAAGAGCCGCATCATCGTCGAGACGCTCGGCCAGTTCGGCCTGCCGGTACAGGTGGTCGAGGTGCGGCGCGGGCCCACCGTCACCCAGTTCGGCGTCGCCCCCGGCTTCACCGACCGGCCCGGCCCCGACGGCCGCCCGCGCCAGCACAAGGTGCGCGTGGGGCAGATCTCGTCGCTGGCCAGCGACCTGGCCCTCGCCCTGGCCGCCCCCTCCCTGCGCGTCGAAGCGCCCGTGCCGGGCCGCTCCGTCGTCGGCATCGAAGTGCCCAACGAGGAGATCGGCCTGGTCACCCTGCGCGCTGTGATGGAAAGCGAGCGCTTCCAGGGGCTGCAGTCCCCCCTGGCCATCGCCCTCGGTGAGGACGTCGCCGGCAGCCCGGTCGTGGCCGACCTGAGCACCATGCCCCACCTGCTCATCGCCGGCACCACCGGCTCGGGCAAGTCGGTCTGCATCAAGGCCCTGGCCACCTGCCTGGCGATGACCAACAAGCCCGACGCGCTGCGCATGGTCATGATTGACCCCAAGATGGTCGAGCTGGTGCACTTCAACGGCCTGCCGCACGTGCTGGGCCACACGGAGGTCGAACTGGAGCGCATCACCCGCGTGCTGCGCTGGGTGGCCCACGAGATGGACCAGCGCTACAAGAAGTTCGCCGCCGCCGGCGCCCGTCATCTGGATGACTACAACCGGAAGAACGAGCGGCTGCCGCGCATCGTCGTCCTCATTGACGAGCTGGCCGACCTGATGATGCTGGCTCCGGAGGAGACCGAGCGGACGATCTGCCGCATCGCCCAGATGGCCCGCGCCACCGGCATCCACCTGGTCGTCGCCACGCAGCGGCCCAGCACCGACGTGGTCACCGGCCTGATCAAGGCCAACTTCCCCGCCCGCATCTCCTTCGTCACCGCCAGCCAGGTGGACTCGCGGGTGATCCTGGACATGCCCGGCGCGGAGACGCTGCTGGGCCGCGGCGACATGCTCTACCTGGCCTCCGACTCCGGCCACCCGCTGCGTGTGCAGGGCTGTTATGTCAGCGAGCAGGAGATCGAGCGCGTCGTCAGCTTCTGGCGCGGGCAGACGCCCGGCTGGTCCGGCGAAGCGCCTTGGGAAACGATGATGCCCGGCGCCGGCCGCGAGGAAGACCTGCCGGGTGGGGTCAGTCCGGAGGACCGTGAGCTGCTCCAACAGGCCGCCGAACTGGTCCGTTCGCGCCGAACCGTCTCCGCATCCTACCTCCAGCGACAACTCCGCGTCGGTTACCCCACCGCCGCCCGGCTGATGGAACACCTGGAACGCATGGGGCTGGTCGGCCCGGCCGAGGCCGCCGGCCGTCCCCGCCAGGTCATCGGCGGGGAAGGTGAAGATCGCGGTTGACAAAAGCCCCCCCTGTGGTAGCATGTCCCTGGCCGTGCTAGATGGGGAGCTGGCGGTGCCCTGTACCCGCAATCCGCCACAGCGGGATCGAATTCCCCCCCGAGGGCCAGCGTGTGCGGGACTGTCGGAGCTGGACGGCGTCGAAGGGCGGGTCCTGCGCGGCAGGAGCCTTCGAACCCCGCCAGGTCCGGAAGGAAGCAACGGTAAGGAGTCCCTCCTGGGTGCCGCAGGGGCGCCTGCCCGGAGCCGGATGGCCCAGACAAGCCGCATGACGCAGTTCGACGGAGGGTGCACGGCCAACGTAACTGCTCAGCTCACCCTCCCGCAGGTTCGGAAACCTGCGGGAGGGTAGGCCATGACCCAGAAGCCGACATGTCCAGTGTAGTTGTCGAGGAAGAGCATCTAGGGAGTCGTTTGAACCGTGAGTCACCCCTCTCCCTCTGGCGCGGCCTGACCGCCCTGGCCGCTCTCGTCCTGCTGGGCGGGCTCGCCGCCGGCTACCAGTCTACCCTCACTCCCGTTACCCTGGTCGTGGACGGCCAGTCGCGCATGGTGCTCACCCACCAGGAGACCGTCGGCGCGCTGCTCCTCGACGCTGGACTGACGGTCTACCCCGAAGACGAGGTGCAGCCTGGACGCGACGAGTCGCTGACGGCGGGGATGACTGTCAGCGTCGTCCACGCCCGGCCGGTGCAGATCGCGGTGGATGGACAGACCGTCCACTTGCGCACCCACGCCGTCACGACCGCGCAGATGCTGGCCGAGGCCGGCGTGGCCCTCGGCCCACAAGACCGGGCGACGGTCGAGCCGGCGCGGCCCGGCGACGAGACCCTGCACATCCGCGTTCAGCGCGCAGTCCCGTTCACCGTCCACGAGAACGGACAGGCGCTGTCCTTATCCACCACGGCGGCCACCGTCGGCGAGGCATTGCGAGAAGCGGGTATCCGCGTCTACATGGCCGACCGGATCGAGCCGGGGCTGGGGGCGCCGCTCTCGTCCGGCATGCACGTCTACCTGCAGCGCTCGCGGCCGGTAATGGTCCACGTGGATGGACGCACCCTCCGCACCCGCACGCACCGCAGCCAAGTCGCCCACGTCCTGGCCGATCTGGGCATCCCGCTGACCGGACGGGACTACACCACTCCACCGCTCGACGCCACCCTGGGCGAACAGACGACCATTGATGTGATCCGCGTCGCCGAACGCTTCCTCTTCCAGGAGGAGCCGATCCCCTTCCGGGTGCTCTGGCAGCCCGACCCCGACCTGGAGATTGACAACGATCGCTTGCTGCAGGACGGCGAACCGGGCATCCTGGAACGGCGGCTGCGGCTGGTCTACGAGAACGGCGAGGAGGTCTCGCGCACCGTCGAGAGCGAGTACGTCGCCGTCCCACCGGTGGACAAGATCTACGGCTACGGCACGCAGATCGTCGTCCGCCAGCTCGACACCCCTTCCGGGCCGGTGGAGTACTGGCGGGTGATCCGCATGCTGGCCACCTCCTACAGCGCCTCCACGGCCGGCGTACCGCGCACGAACCCCTACTATGGGCGCACCCGCCTCGGCCTGCCAATGCGTTTCGGGCTGGTTGCCGTAGACCCCAACGTCATCCCCCTCGGTACTCAGGTCTACGTCCCCGGCTATGGCATCGGCCTGGCGGCGGACACCGGCGGGGCGATCCGCGGCCGGCGCATTGACCTGGGCTACGACGACGATAACCTGGTGCTGTGGTACCGCTGGGTGGACGTCTACATCCTCACCCCGGTCCCGCCCACCGACCAGATCAACTACACCCTCCAACGCTGATGACCGGCGTCCGCGAGCTCCTCCGCCGCTACGACCTCCAGCCGGCCCGTGGCCTGGGCCAGCACTTCCTGCTCGACGAGGGGACGCTGACGCGCATCGCGTCAGCGGCGCAACTGACGCCCGATGAGGCAGTGCTGGAGATCGGCGCCGGGCTGGGCAACCTCACCCGCATCCTGGCCGCCCGCGCCGGGCGCGTCGTGGCGGTGGAGGTGGACCGGCGGCTGCTGCCGATCCTGGAGCAAGAACTGGCTGCCTGTCCGACCGTGCGGCTGGTCGAGGGAGACATCCTGGCCCTTGACCCGGCGGAATTGATGGGCGGGCAACCGTACAAAGTCGTGGCCAACCTGCCATACGGGATCACCTCCGCCGTGCTGCGCCACCTGCTGGAGGCCCGCGTCCCGCCGCAACGGATGGTGGTCACGGTGCAAGAGGAGGTCGCCGAGCGGATCGTTGCCCGCGACGGGCGGATGAGCTTGTTGGCGGTCAGCGTCCATTTCTATGGCCGCCCGCAGTTACTCTTCCGCCTCCCGCCGGGCAGCTTCTACCCCCCGCCGGAGGTGACCTCGGCGGTGTTGTGCGTGGATCGGCACGCCCAGCCGCCGGTGGCAGTGCGGGACGTGGAGGCATACTTCCGCCTGGTGCGGGCCGGCTTCTCCCAGCCGCGCAAACAACTGCGCAACAGCCTGGCGGCAGGACTGGGGCTGGCGCCGGCGCGGGTCGCTGCGGCGCTGCAGGAGGCCGGCCTCGACCCGCGCCAGCGCGCCGAGCGACTGAGCCTGGAGGATTGGGCGCGGTTGTGGGCAGTGCTGCGTTGATGGGATGGAAGGTGGGCGAGCAGGAGGCTCGATGCGAGGCAAGCGTTTGTTGTTCGGCATACTGGCCATGTTGACGCTGCTGTGCAGTTGTGGGCGCAGTAACGAGACAGGAACACCCGCCGCGACGCCAACCGGCGGACTCACCCCTACCCCGCTCGTGCCCTTCGATCTGGCGCCGGCGGTCACATCCACACCGACCAGCGTCTACCTGGAACCGTCGGCGGTCAGCCTGGCGGTCGGGCAGAGCGCCACGATCAACGTCCGCCTGGACGGCGCCCGTCAGCTCAACCGCATCGCCCTGGAAGTGAGCTTCGATCCCGCATGCGTGGGGGTCGAGGATGCCGACAGCGCCGCCGAGGGAACGCAGGTCACGCCAGGGACCATCCCACAGCCCGTTCACGTGTCCCAGAATCAGGTCGTGCCGGGTGTGCCGGCCCGCGTGCTCTACCAGGCCGCGCTCGACCCCGGGGCAGCGGTGGACGGCAGCGGGGTGGTCGCCTCCCTGACCGTGCGTGGCCTGGCGGCGGGCGTCTGCACGCTGAGCTTCGTCAGCGTCAGCGCTGCCGACGCGGACGGACAACCCCTGCTCATCCTGCCCCTCGCCGACGGCCTGGTCGCCGTCTCCGCCGAGGGCAGTCCGCCGGCCACGCTGCCCGCCGTCGCCCCCATCGCCCAGCCAACCGCACCATCGGCCCAGGCCACCCGCCTACCGTCCGACAGCGGCATCTACTACGTCGTCCAGCCAGGTGACACCCTCTTCCACATCGCCCTCACCTTCGGCACGACCGGCGATGCCATCGCGGCGGCCAACGGCATCGGCGACCCCGGCCAGTTGGCGGTCGGCAGCATGATCCTCATCCCCATCGCCCCGCCGCGCGGTCGCCTCGGCTACTACGTCCAACCCGGCGACACCCTCTACGCCATCTCCCGCCGCGTCGGCCTGAGCGTGGACGAGCTGTCCGCCCGCAACGCCCTCGGCAGCGACTACAACATCGCGGCCGGGCAGGTGCTGGTGGTGACGCCGTGAGGTGACACGGAGACACGGTGACACGGTGACACGGTGACACGGTGACACGGTGACACGGTGACACGGTGACACGGTGACACGGTGACACGGTGACACGGCGACACGGAGACCTGCCCACTTGCATACTTGCATACTTGCATACTTGCATACTTGCCCACTTGCATTTTTGACCGCCGTGCATATAATGACTGCCGGTCAGTTATCGCAACACGTATCACGTTTCACGTATCACGTTTCACGTATCACGTTTCACATATCACGTTTCACGTATCACGTTTCACGTATCACGTTTCACGTATCACGTTTCACGTATCACATTTTAGGAGGTCACCCGTGCATATCGTCGTCTGCACCAAACAGACGCCCGACTCCGCAGCCAAACTCAGCGTTGACGGGGCGGGCAACGTCTCCTGGGGCGACTCGCCTATCGTCATCAACCCGTGGGACGAGTACGCCGTGGAAGAAGCCTTGTTGATCAAGGAGCGGCTCGGCGGGGACACGAAAGTCACCGTCATCTCGATGGGCCCGGAGCAGGCCCTGGAAGCGCTCAAGCACGCCATCGCCATGGGCGCCGACGAGGCGATCCGCCTGTGGGACGACAGCTTCGCCGGTTCGGACACTCTGGCTACTTCCTACGTCCTGGCCCAGGCGATCGAGAAGATGGGCGACGTGGCGCTGGTTCTGCTCGGCAAATCGGCCATTGACAGCCAGACCGGTCAGGTGACCGTCGAACTGGCCCGCCGGCTGCGCTTCTCCCCTCTGACCTACGTGATCAAGATCGCCGCGCTCGACCCGGCGGCCCATTCCATCACTGTCGAACGGCTGCTGGAGGAGGGTCGCCAGTCCGTCCAGGCCCCCTTACCGGCGGTGGTCGGCACGGTGAAGGGGATCAACGAGCCGCGCTACCCCTCCTTTATGGGCATCCGCAAGGCCACCCGTGCCGCCTACCCGGTCTGGTCCGCCGCCGACCTGGGCGTGGACGCCGGCAGGGTCGGCGCCGCCGGCTCCGGTGTCCGTTGGGAGCGCATCTTCCCCCCGCCTGCCCGCGAGGGATCGGCCGAGATCATCCAGGCCGAGACGGTCGAGGACGCGGCGCGCATCCTGGTGGACAAATTGCTGGCCGAGAAGGTCATCTAGGAGGTGAGCGATGGCTAACGACATCTTCGTCTGGATCGAGCAGTTCAACGGGCGGATCGCCTCGCCATCCCTGGAGGCCCTCGGCACCGCCCGCACCCTGAGCGGGGCCCTGGGCGGCAAGGTCAGCGCCTGCCTGTTCGGCCACGGCGTCGAAGGGCTGGCCCAGGAGGTTATCGCCCACGGGGCCGATACGGTCTACCTGGCCGACGACCCGACCCTGGCCGACTTCCGCCTGGAACCCTACGCCGCCCTGCTGGCCCGGCTGGTCCGCCAGCACGAGCCGGCGCTGATCCTGCTCGGCGCCACGTCCCGTGGGCGCGACCTGGGGCCGGCGGTGGCGGTGGACCTGGAGAGCGGCTGCGTCGCCGACTGCACCGCCCTGGCCTTCGAGGCCGGCAAGCTGGTCGCCACCCGCCCGATCTACGCCGGCAAGCTGCTGTGCACCTGCACGGTGCCGGAGAAGCGTCCGGCCGTCTTCACCACCCGCGCCCGCGCCTTCCCCAAGCCGGCAGCCGACCCCGCCCGCAGCGGTGAGGTAATCCGCGTGCCGCCCGCGCTGACGGAAGAGGAGATCAGCAGCAAGGTGACCGGCTTCGCCGCGACGGTCGGCGGGGTCAACCTGGCCGACGCGGCGATCATCGTCTCCGGCGGCCGGGGCGTGGGCGGACCGGAGGGCTTCGCGCCGGTGCGCGAACTGGCCCAGGTGCTCAAGGCCGCCGTCGGCGCCTCCCGCGCCGCCGTGGACGCCGGCTGGATCCCCTACGAGCACCAGGTCGGCCAGACCGGCAAGACCGTCAGCCCCGACCTGTACGTCGCCTGCGGCATCTCCGGCGCGATCCAGCACCAGGCCGGCATGCGCACCAGCAAGGTCATCGTCGCCATCAACAAGGACCCTGAAGCGCCGATCTTCCAGTTAGCCACCTACGGCATCGTCGGCGACCTGTTCAAGGTCGTGCCGGCGCTGACGGCCGCTCTGCGCCAGCGGTTATCCTGACCCGACGCGCCTGGTCACCGGACAGGGGCGGGGGGGTACCCCCGCCTCTGTTCGTTCAATAGTAACTGCCTACCGTCCGCGGCGTTGGCCATCATTCGCCCTCACCCCACCCCCTGGCCCCCGCCCCTCTCCCGCCGGGCGGGAGAGGGGCGGGGGTAGGGGGTGGGGTGAGGACTCAGCCCCGCGGACGGGAGGCAGTTATGTTTGATAGATGAAATCTGCTCCATCTGCCGCATGACCTGGGTACTGTTGACTTTGCCCCTTGCCAATGATATAATAATGTTGCCGTATTGTGTCCATTAGCCCAAGGGGGAGTGCAGAGAATGAACGTGATGCACCGCCCGAAAGTATCTGCAGCACGACGGGGGAGGCGTGTTGGCCAGGGGCAAAGCTTCGTCGAGCTCGCCGCGCTGCTGCCTGTCCTGCTCATCCTGATCGCTGGTATGGTCGAGATCGGCGCCTACGCCAACGACTACATGAACACCCTCGACGCCACCCGCGAGGCCGCCCGTTTCGGCTCCAACCTGGACCCCGAACTGACCAGTGTCTTTCCCTTTGATATGCGCCTAGGCAATGACCCCTTTCCCGATGTCCGTCTGCTCTCGCCCACCGCACTGCGCGAGGTCTGCGATAACGGCGAAACGACCAACTTCTACTACGAAGTCGCCTGCCTGGCCCTGCAGAACATCCCGGTCGGTGAGATCAATATGAACCGCGGCGACGACATCGTCGTCACCGTGATCGGCGTGCAGAACGGCCAGATCACGCGGCGCTGGCCGCTGCAGAGTCACCGCAACGCCGGCGCTCCCCCGCCCATCGGCGATTGGCCGTACCACTTCATGGGCGCCGGCGATTGGGACGGCGATCAGAACGCCAGTTGCACACCCACCCACATGGAACTCTGCCGTTGCTGGTCGCTCTACGGCGTGCGGAGCTGCTCCTTCGACAACACCATCCTGAACAGCCGGCTGCGCACGTTCTCCCCGGCCACCGGCTACGTCATCGTCGAGGTCTACCGCGCCCATCCCCATTTCACCGGCCTCTTCACCATCGGCAACTTCATCCCCAACCCGATCTTGATGCGCCCCTACGTTGTCTTCCCCCTGCCGGCCGCCGAACCGCGCGATTGACAGCCACGTTCGCCCGTCGGAGGTATACCGTGAGACGACTGATCCAATGGATTCGAGCCCACCGACCTGCCCCGGCCCGCCAACAGGGCCAGGTCGTTCTCATCCTCGTCTTCGTCTTCATCGGCCTGCTGGCGGTCGTGGGACTGGTCACCGATGGGGCGCTGATCTACGTCCACTACGACCACCTGCGGCGCTCGGTGGATGCTGCCTCGGTGTCGGCCGTCAACCAGTACCGCGAGAACCGCACCGCCCAGGACCTGTTCGAGGCCGCCGCCCAGACCCTGCAGCTCCAACTGCCCGGCATGACCAACGCCCGCCTGTACTGGTGCTCGCGGGACGGACCGGGCACCGAGCAGGTGGTGGACCTCCTCGGCCAGGTGTACGATCCCCACGACCCGGCGCTCTGCTCCACCCCGCCGCGCAAGCAGGTCCGCGTCCAGGCCTGGCTGCCGGTCACCCTCACCTTCCTGAGCCTGGTCTGGGACAACCAGGTGACCATCACCGCCAGCGCCCAGGCCGAGGCAGCGGTGCTGAACATGGTGCTGTTGATTGACACCTCCGAGTCCATGGGCTACAACACCTGCGACCCCAACCTGCCCGAGACGGAGTTCTTCAACTGCCTGATCGCCTGTCGAAACGCCGGCACCTGTCAGCCTATGGAGGATGTCCGCAGCGCAGCGGCGCTGTTTGTCGGTACGCTGATGCGCGACGGCGTGGATCGGGTCGCGATCTACCACCTCGACCGGACGCCGGTGGTCACTACGTCGGTGGAGATGTTCCCCTGCAGCATCCCACCGACCCTGACCCTGCCGATCACCCTCTCGGCCGGAAGCGGGTTGGTCATCCCCCTGTCTATGAACAAGAACGAAGTGCTGGGGGCGATCAATCGCGGGCGCACCGATCCGACCGACCCGTTGAACGTCTACATCCGCCCCCGTGCCTACGACCCGGCGACGAACCAGGCCTGCGTCGCGCCGGTATACGTGGGCGGGTACCGCGGAGAGGAAGGGGATGGGTACGGCTTCCGCTGGGCCTCCACTAACATCGGTGGGGGATTGCGTCAATCCATCGTCGAGCTCGTCAACAACGGCAGCACCGACGCCGCCACCTGGGTCATCGTCCTGCTCAGCGACGGATCGGCCAACGCCACCGACCAGGCGGCCAATGAGAACGGCTGGTGGACATGCCCGTCCCCGGCCGCGTTGCAGGCGCCCCCCGTCAGCGCGCCCAACGAGCGCAGCCGCTTCCTGGGCCCCTTCTGCCGCGACGCGGAACCCGGCGGCGTGGTCACCCGCCACTGCCCCTCCATGCTGACGTGCAGCGACCCCGTCCGCATCTGGTACACGAACCACGGGGAAACAGACCTCGACCGGATTATGTGGTTCTACGACGCCGACGACTATGCCCGAGACATGGCCGACCTGGCCTCGTCGCAGGGGATCGCCGTCTATACGATTGGCTTCGGGCCGTTGGTCGCCGGCGCCGGAGAGAATTTGCTGCGCTACATTGCCGATGTCGGCGACGACGGTGACCTGCAGACCGCGCCCTGTGGCAGCGATGCGTACTGGGACGATGTGGTCGTGGATCCGATTCCCGATCCGTTCACCAACTGCGGCAACTACTACTTCGCCCCAGACGCCGCCGCGCTGGAGGACGTCTTCGAGTCCATCGCGTCTCGCATCTTCAGCCGGATCACGGAATGAGATAACGGGGAAGACCCGGGGGAGGCAAAAGATGAAACCCTGGCAAAAGCTGTTGACAGCGGGCCGCAGCCGCCGCCAAGGGCAGACGATGGTCGAGTTCGCCCTCGCCCTGCCCCTGCTGCTCCTGGTCATTTTCGGGATTATCGAGTTCGGGCTCATATTTGCCGCATGGCTAACGATCGAGAATGCCGCTCGCCAGGCCGCTCGCTATGCTGCCAGCGGCCAGTACAATCCGGCCTACTGCGCCGAGGTGGCCAGCCTCTTCGACAGCCTGCCCGTGGGCAACCCCGCCCGTCCGCCGGCGCCGTATACCTACACCGATTGGGACGCTGCCGATGGGCAAATGGACTGCCGGGTGCCCAGCGAGGCCGCCGGCACCACGCCCGAGGATCCGGCGGACTTCTGGTTCTACCAGAACATCACCGGACGGCTGCAGGACGCTGCCCGCCTCTATTCCATCCGCGACGCCGCCCGGAACTCCTCCGGCATCCTCTTGCTCGATAACGCTGTCTCCGGCGACATCACCCGCGACAACGACTTCGACCTGGGCGGGAGCGGCGACTCCACCCGGCGCGGCTACTTCCACGTCATGGTCTGCAGCACACGCTCGTTCTCCACCTACGGTTATCAGGCGCCCTACCCTACCGGCAGCTTCCTCTTCGACCGCAACAACGTCTACGGCCACGGACGCTTCGTCTGCATCTACGACGAGACCCCGGCGGACATTATGGATGGCAACGAGATCGTCCGCGATGACTCCGGCGGGCCGAACGACCGCGCCGTCGTGGTCATCACCTTCAACCATCCGCTGATCACCCCGATCCGCGGCATCGCTGAAAACACGGAGAACTACATCACTCTGCGCGCCATGCGCGAAATGGTGATCGAGCGCTTCCGCACCGCCCGCGTCATCGGCCTGCCGCCGGCCTTCGACATCCCCCAACCTCCCACCCCTACCCCGCTCCCCCCCGTGCCGCCGAACATCGAGATCGTCTATCCGGAGGAAAACGCCCCCTGCTTCGACCACGAGATCACCATCCAGGCCCGCGCCTGCGACCCCGATAACGTCGG
>DAOTYW010000147.1:0-4324 GCA_034434755.1 Anaerolineae bacterium
GAAGGTGATCGTGTCGATCTGCCAGCCACCCGGATCGCTGATGGTGAAGTCGTCCGCCATGCGGTTGCCGACAGAGAACTGGTGGCCGAAGCCGATGGTGTTCATGCCCAGGTCGGTCTGCAGGCGGCTGGCGTCCATGCCGGCGCAGTTACCGGGATGGGTGACCAGCGGGCCGTTGTCCCAGAGGACGGCCTCCGGGTAGGACCAGAGGGTCACCGGCCCGCTGGGGGCCACGCCCGCCGCGGCCTCGATGCCGACCAGATCGGCGGCCGGCTGTACCGCCCAGCCGCCCTCCGGCGGCATGGGGGCCGCCGGCTTCCAACCGATCAGCGGGGGCTGGGTGTCGCCGTCGAGCACGGTGCCTTCCAGCCAGCCCTGCAGGTCGCAGATCGGGCAGGAGACCAGCTTTTCCACGTAGGCGGAGGAACTCGCCCCGTAGCCGTCGTTCGACCAGATGGTGCCCTCGGCCAGGGCGACGACGTTGTCCATGCGGATGTTGTTCAGGCTGGGCATCGCCGACCACGTCCAGCCAACGCCGTCGAAATGACCGCGGACGACCGTGTCGGTCGGGCTGAAGCCGCCGGACGAGCCGCCTAACTGGTAGAAGTCGCCGTTGAAGAAGTCACCCTCGACACGGTAGCGCGGCGCGCCGGTGTTGCCGGCCAGGTGCCAGGCGTTGTCGGCGTCGTCCCAGTAACGCGCCTCGTCGGTGACGGTGGCGAAGTTGTTGATCGCCCCGCCGACGTACCAGAACTGGTCGCCGGTGGGTGCGTGGAGGACGCCGTCCGCCGCGCCGAAGGGATCGGTGGGGAAGGCGGCCATCTGCGCGTTCTCGGCGTTCCAGACGCCCGGCGCAGCCTGGGCCAAGTCGTAGCACTGGGTGGACTGCACCAGGACGCTGGAGGCGTTGACGCCGCCGCCGATGCACAGGTACTTGGTGCCGTCAATCCGGCCAACCCACGAGTTGTGGAAGTCGCGCATGCTGGTAAAGTTGCCCAGCGCGGTGAAGGTGTTGGCGACCGGATCGTAGACGTAGGCGTCGTTGAGGTTACCACCGCCCGGGGTAGTGGCCCCGCCGGTGACGTAGCACAGGTTGGTCTCGGGGTCGTAGGCCCAGTCCGGTGCCCAGCGGTCGGCCGGGGTGCCGGTCGGGTTGGGCTGGAACCAGGTGTTGGTGGCGTGGTTGTAGCCCCAGAAGCCGAAGTAGCTGGTTGTGTCGCCGAACTGGTAGGTGACCCACTGGCTGGCGGCGTTGAGCGCCGTGCAGCCGTCGCGCGGGTAGCCGTAGCCGGGCCATGACGGAGCCGAGGCCGGGATGGCCTCCCAATGCGGCTCGGTGGTGACCGTCTTGGTGATCGTCGCCGAATCGGTGAAGCCGTTGCCGGAGGTGTCAATCTGGGCGATCACCTCGGCGCCCGGCTGCGTGCACAGGTCGGGCGTCAGGGTAACGGTGAACGGCACCGACTCGCCGTTGTTGGCCACGACGGCGGCCGGGCCGGTCAGCGTGCCGTTGCCGGAGGGCACCGAGTAGCTCATGGCGAAGGTGCCGGTCAAGCCGGTGTTGTTGTACAACGACAGCGTGTGCTCCTGCGGCACCCCGTTGCAACCCTCCGCCTCTTGCGTGGGCGGGAGCAGGTAGACACCCGGGTCCATGGCGCAGGGCGGGATGGCCGCTGGCGGGTTGACCGCCTGGTCGCACGGCTCACTGGCCATGCTGGGCGGGGTGTAGTTGTCGCTGGAGCACGGCGCGTGTGGCGGGCTGCCGTACTCATCACCGTCCCAGTACCAGGACTCATAAGCATACGGGACGCCCGTACCGGCCACCACGTCCACGCAGTAGGTCGCCACGCAGTCGTCCGTGGTGGACTGGTAGCGCGGGTGGGCGATGTTGATCTCGTAGGGCGCGGTCTCGAACGACCAGGAGAAGGTGCCCCACGAGCCGCCGCCCGAACAGGTGGGCGTACCCATCACGTAGGCATTGGTCACCGTCCAGTCGGGTGGGAAGCGCAGCCAGACGTTGTAGACGTACTCCCAGTCGTTGGTGTACGAGTGGGCGTTGAAGCAGAAGGTCTGGGTCGCGCCGGGGATGGCGCAGGTAGCGCCGCCAGCCGACGGGTCGAAGGTCACGTTTGAGCCGCTGAGCGACTCGATGCCATGGCTGGCTGGAGCCGCCGGATCCACACCGAGAAAGGCGACCGGCGGGTTCCCCCGCTCCACCGGCGTGGTCGGCGGGGGAGCCTTGACCGGCGGAGGCGGGGAGGCCAGCGTCCACCAGTTGGGGACAGTGGGATTCTCCACCCCACTGCTCGCGCCAACCGGCATGGCTGCGGCCAACATCGAGACCAGCATGATGGCCGTCAGAAGATACTTGACCTGTTTCATGGATTCACTCTCCTTACTATGGACAGACGGAATTCGAATACCGATGTGGAGCAATGTTCCTAGGTCGAGCGGTCCGTATCACCTCCTTTGCAGACGCCAGAAGCCGGGGGGAGTTGTAGCATATTTGCGGGGAAAAGTCAAGCCTACGCGCCGCCGGGTTTACCCCCTCGCGTTGACTGGCGCGCAAAGTGGCATATACTGTGAGTATGGTAGCGGGCGTACCCTCTCCTGTGCTGCTGTTGATAGCCCTGGCGCTGGCCTTCGACTTCCTGAACGGCTTTCATGACAGCGCGAACGTCGTGGCGACGATGATCGCCTCGCGCGCCCTCAGCGGGCGACAGGCGTTGACCATCACCGCGCTGGCCGAGTTTGCCGGACCGTTCCTGTTCGGCGTCGCCATCGCCACGACCATTGGCCAGGAAGTGCTGGTCGGCAGCGGGCTGCGCCTGTCCGTCGTCCTGGCGGCGCTGAGCGCCTCGATCCTCTGGAACCTGGTCACGTGGTGGCTGGGCATCCCGGCGAGCTCCTCGCACGCGCTGATCGGCGGGCTGATCGGCGCAGCAGTCATGGAGGGCGGCTGGGGCGCGGTCCGGCTGGCCGGGGTGGGCAAAGTGGCGCTGGCGCTGGCGCTCTCGCCGCTCGTCGGCCTGGTCGCCGGATACCTGGTGATGAAAGTAGTGCTGTTCCTGGCCCGCGGGGCCAGTCCACGGATCAACCGGCTGTTCAAACGGGGGCAGATCGTCACCGCCGTGGCGCTGGCGCTCTCGCACGGGACGAACGATGCGCAGAAGACGATGGGCATCATCACCCTGGGGCTGGTCTCCGCCGGCCGGCTGCCATCGTTTCGCGTGCCGCTGTGGGTGATCGCCGTCTGCGCTGCGGCCATCGCCCTGGGCACGGCGTCGGGCGGCTGGCGGCTGATCCGCACCCTCGGCGGCCGGTTCTACCAGATCCGTCCCGTGCACGGATTCGCCGCCCAGGTGGCTTCGGCGGGCGTGATCCTGGGCGCGGCGCTCCTGGGCGGGCCGGTCAGCACCACCCAGGTGGTGAGCTCAGCGATCATGGGCGTCGGTTCCGCCGAACGGCTGTCGAAGGTACGTTGGGGCACGGGGCGGCAGATCGCTATCGCCTGGCTGACGACGATCCCGGCCACGGCCCTCCTGGCCGCCGGCCTGGCGGCCATTCTCCGGAGGTGGGCATGAGCTGGTGGCGAAACTTCTTCCAACCACGGCAGGATCGGTTCATTCTCCGGCTCATCGAGCAGGCCGAACTGGCCGTCAAGGGGCTGGACGCGTTGATGGCCTACGTACAGAGCGGCAGCGAGGAAGCGGCCCGCATGGTGCGCGAGTGCGAGGAGAACGCCGACGAGGTGCGCCGCATCCTGGTGGACGAGCTCAACCGCACCTTCGTCACGCCGATGGACCGCGAGGACATCTCCATGCTCTCGCGGGCGATTGACGACATCCTGGATTACGCCTACTCGACCGTGGACGAGATGCAGATCCTGCACGTCCAACCGACCGGCTACCTGCAGCGGATGGTCTCGCTGCTGCGCGACGCGGCCCATGAGGTCCATCTGGCGATGCTGCGGCTGAAGGACCATCCTGGCGTGGCGAGCAATCACGCCCAGCGGGCGAAGGCGCTGGAGAACCGCGTGGAGCGCGTCTACCGCGAGGCAATCGCTGCCCTGTTCGAGGGCCAGCCGGGCCCGGAGCAGATCGTCGAGATGCTCAAGCTGCGCGAGATCTACCGCCACCTCTCCAACGCCGCCGACCGCGGCGACGAGGCGGCCAACATCATCAGCGACGTCGTCGTCAAGATGACCTGAACGCACTCCCTTTTCGGAAGGTAACTGCCTACCCTTTACCAGGCCTGATGCTGGCAGGGCCGGTGTGCCGGCCCCTCACCCCACCCCCTGGCCCCCGCCGTAGGGGTTGGGGTG
>DAOTYW010000148.1:0-13823 GCA_034434755.1 Anaerolineae bacterium
CCCCCTTCGGGGGCTGCGTGAGCCTGCGGAGCAGGCTTTCGCTTTGAGCCGTGGGGTTTAGCCCACGGCGGCCTGGCTTAAGTTGTGACGAATGACTTACCCCTACCCTCCCGCAGGTTTGGGCGCAATCTCCGCGTGGGAGTGCGCCGCAAACCTGCGGGAGGGTAGGCAGTTACGGTCGCTGCTCGTAGAGGCGCATAGCCTGCGCCCCTCGGCGGTTACCACCAGACGCGTCGGATCATCGGTAGGAACATCGGATCGGACGGCCACCAGATGCGCCCCCAGATGCCCAGGTACGGCGGCATGGGGAGGATGTGCCCGGAGTCCTGCCAGGCCACCAGGCTGCTCTCCGACCCGTAGCTGTAGGCGATCTCCACCTCGGTCTGGCTGTTGCTGGGCGGGTAGGCCGGCGGGTCGAGCGAGACGCGCTCGTTGAAGTTGGCGCCGACCACGGAGCCGTCGAAGTTGACCCGTTCGCCGAAGATGAACGTCGGCTCACCGCCGTCCGGGGCGGCGGCGCGGTTATCGGGCCAGACTACCCACCAGGCTTGATCGCTGTTCGACCAGGTGACCGCCGGGGGGTACTTGTTGCTGGCAGCCCCGGAGATGATGATCTGGCTGCCGTTCAGCGCCAGGGTCTGCCCGTCCACCCGCTGGCCGCGGACGCGGTTGTTCTCGGCCCAGGTAACCAGGAACTGTCCATAGACCAAGGTGTAAGGCTCGTCCCGCGCCCAGGCCACGTCGGGCGGCGAGGCCATGCCGACATTGGCGGCAACATAGATCTCGCTGCCATCCAAATGGCATGTGCCGCCGGCCGGGTCCACCGCCTGGGCGCGGATGTCGTGATCGGTGCTGCTCCAAGAGTCCTCCCACGCCACTAGCCAGCGATAGTCGAAGCCGTTGCCCGCCACGGCCGGGCGATACTGCGCGGTGTCGTGGCTGCTGATGGTGAAGGCATTCCCGACCAGCGTCCCATCGTTGTTCACGCAGCGCCCCCGAATGTTGGAGGGGTTGGGCAGGCTGGAGTCCCAGTCCTCCCACACCACCAGGTAGTAGTGTGCCGCCGTGGCGTAGCTCACGTCCGGGAAGACCTGGTTATCCGTGGCTGTGGCGATGTAGATTCGGCTGCCGACGGTGGGCGGGGTGACGATGCGCCCAATGACGTCGGCCGTACCACCACCCTGCGGATACTCGTGCCAGACAACCAGGAAGTCGTTGCCATAGGGGTTGCGGGCGACGGCCGGGTAGGACTCGTCGTTGCCGGTGGCGGCGATCCAGAAGGGGATGCCAATCGTATGGCCGTCGGCGGAGACCATGACGCCGTAGATGTCGCGGTCGGTGGCTCCGCCGTAATCCATATCGTAGACGACCAAGTACTGGTCGGTGTCCTCGTCGTAGGCCACGGCGGGGTGCATCTCCTCGTGGATCCCTGAGTCACTGATGGGGAAGTCGGGGTCGGTGGGAAGGGCTTGGACCCGCCCCGATGGCGGGCGAGCGAGCGTGGCGCTCTGCGCCGGCAGGGCCAACAACAGCAGCAGGATGGTGATGCCGGCGCACTGCAGAATCCTCTTCGCGTTCATCCTTACTCTCCTTTCTGGCTGAAATCGGTCAGCGCAATCCACACGACCGACCGGCGCTCGAAGGTGGCCAGCCGCTCGAAGCCGGCCTGACGCAACAGCGCCAGCCCACGGTCGAGATCGCCGCCCACATCCTCCGGACGGTGGGCGTCCGAACCGAGCGTGACGATCTGCCCGCCCTCCTGGCGGAACCAGCGCAGCACCTCCAGCGACGGTCCCGCTCCTCCGATGCCCTTGCGCACGAACGATGTGTTTACCTCCAATCCCTTGCCTCGCCCGGCAAGGAGGCGCAGCACCTGCCGCACCCGCGCCTCGTGCCGGCGCAGGTCGAGCTCCCCGATCCCGAAGCGGAGGGCGGTGGCCCGGCGGATGATGTCCAGGTGGCCCAGCACGTCGAACTCACCCTCGGCGGCCAGGCGGGCCAGGTGGTCGAAGTAGAGCGCCAGCCCCTCGTCCAGCCCCAACCCGTCGAAGAAGTCCCCGGCGTAGGTGGGCCGCCCGTCGGCCCAGTGGAGCGAGCCCAGGACGACGTCGTAGCTGTGGGCGGCCAGCAGCGCGGCCACTGGCTCCCGATAGATATAGCTCTCACCGCACTCCACCCCGGCGCGGATGGCCAACTGCCCGGCGAAGAGGGCGCGGCAGCGGTTCATTTCCTCCCAGTACGGTGCGGGGCGGAAGTAGCCGTGGCACGCGTCGAGCGGCTCGTAGTCGGCGTGGTCGGTGATGGCGATCTCGCTCATCCCCCGCGCCAGCGCCGCCCGGCAGACCGCCTCCATCGTTGCCTGGCTGTCGCAGGAGAAGTTGCTGTGAGTGTGATAGTCCGGTGGATGTCCCATAGAATGCCTTTGTCCGGTCGGCGTCAGATCAGCGCCCGCTCCAGCGCCTCGGCGACCGAGCGCACCGGGAGCAGCTCCAGTTCGGGCGGCAACGGTGCCGCTCCCCGCCGGACGGTCTTGGGGACGATGCAGCGGCGGAAGCCCAGCCTGGCCGCCTCCTTGAGCCGCGCCGGCAGTTGACCCACCGCCCGCACCTCGCCGGACAGGCCCACCTCGCCGACCAGGGCCAGATCGGCGGCGACCGGGCGCTCGCGCACGCTGGAGCCGATGGCCGCAGCGATGGCCAGGTCGGCCGCCGGCTCGGTGATCTGCAGGCCGCCGACCACGTTGGCGAAGACGTCGTCCTCGAACAGCCGCAGCCCCACTCGCCGACTGAGCACGGCCACGATCAGCAACAGCCGGTTGAAGTCCACCCCGTTGGCCGTGCGGCGGGGGTTGCCGAAGCTGGTGCGGCTGGTCAGCGCCTGGATCTCCACCAGCAGCGGCCGCGTCCCCTCGAGGGTCACGGCGATGGCCGACCCCGGCGCGTTGACCATTCGTTCGGCCAGGAAGGCCTCCGAGGGATTGGCGACCTCGACCAGGCCCTCCTCGCGCATCTCGAACACCCCCACCTCGGCAATCGCCCCGAAGCGGTTCTTGGTCGAGCGGAGCAGCCGATAGGCGTGGAAGGGGTCGCCCTCCAGGTAGAGCACGGTGTCCACGATGTGTTCCAGCACCTTCGGCCCGGCGATAGCCCCTTCCTTGGTCACGTGGCCAACGACGAAGACGGGCACGCCACTGGACTTGGCCCACCACTGCAGGCGGGCGGCGGCCTCGCGCACCTGGCTGATCGAACCGGCTGCCGAGGTCAGCTCACCCGACGTGACGGTCTGGATCGAGTCCACTACCAGCAAGGCCGGCTGCAACCGGTCGGCATGGTGGAGGATCGCCTCCAGGCTGGTCTCGGTCAGGAGGAAGACCCCTTCGCTGCGCAATCCCAGCCGGTCGGCGCGCATCTTGATCTGACGGGCCGATTCTTCGCCGGAGACGTAGAGCACCGGACGCCCGCTGGTCTGGGCGATCAGCGCGGTGACCTGGATGAGCAGGGTGGACTTGCCGATCCCCGGTTCGCCGCCGACCAGGACGAGCGATCCCGGCACCAGCCCGCCGCCCAGGACGCGGGAGAACTCTTCCAGCGGCAGCGGCAGCCGATCCAGCCCTTCCGCTTCCACCTGGGACAGCGGGCGCGGTTCACTGCGCACGGCCAGGGAGGACGGGGCCGCCGTCGGCTCTTCCACGGTCTCGACCATCGTGCCCCACTCGCCGCAGCCGGGACAGCGGCCCATCTGGCGTGGGCTGGTGCGTCCGCAGGATTGACAGACCCATTGGGTGCGTGTTTTGGCCATGGTGATCTCCTTGTCTTCGAAGGTAACTGCTCACCCTCCCGCAGGTTTGGGCGCAATTGGCAGCCCAAATCGCACTGCAATGGCCACTTCGATGCGTTGCCCGGCCACTTCCGAAGCTGCGGGAGGGTGAGATGAGCAGTTATCTTCGAAAGAGCATAACTCGCCAGCACGAGTTTGTCAAGCTGCTTGCTTCGCCCAGCGGAACCGGCTATAATCGGGCCGTGGCGCGGCGGCTCTCGCGACGACAGTTTCTCTGCTGGACGCTGGGTGGGCTGGTGGCCGCCAGCATGGGCGGCCCCGCCTATGCCCTGTTGGTCGAGCCGGATTGGCTGGCCCTGGAGCGGGTCGAGATCACCCTGGATGGCCTGCCGCCCCACCTGGACGGCCTGCGCCTGGCGCTCCTCTCCGACCTGCACCGCGGGCCCTATGTGGAGCAGCCGCTGATCGGCCGGGCGGTGGAGCTGGCCCAGGGCGCGGCGGCGGACCTGGTGCTGCTGGCCGGCGACTTCGTCTCGCGGTCGGCGGCCTATGCTGAGTCGTGCGCGGTGGAGCTGGCCCGCCTGCACGCCCGGCGCGGCGTCTACGCCTGCCTGGGTAACCACGACCACTGGACCGACGCCGGGACGGTCGCTGCGGCGCTGGAAGCGGCGGGCGTGCGCGTGCTGCGCAACCAGGCGGTCGAGGTCGCCGACGGGCTCTGGCTGGCGGCAGTGGACGATGTCTGGGAGCGCCAGGCCGACCTGGACGCGGCGCTGGCCGGTGTCCCATCCGGCGCGCTGACCGTGCTCCTGGCTCACGAGCCGGATTTCGCCGACGAGGTCGCCGCCGACGGTCGCGTGGCGCTGCAGCTCTCCGGCCATTCGCATGGCGGCCAGGTGCGCCTGCCCTGGCTCGGCCCTCCCGTGCTGCCTTACCTGGCGCAGCGCTACCCCGCCGGCCGGTATCGGATCGGGCGGATGCAGTTGTACGTCACTCGCGGCATCGGCTGCATCACCCCGCCCGTGCGCTTCAACTGCCGGCCGGAAGTGACGGTGATCACGCTGACGTGATGCGTGAAACGTGAAGCGTGATGCGTGAAGCGTGAAACGTGAGGCGTGAAGCGTGAAGCGTGAAGCGTGAAACGTGAAATGTGAAACGTGAAACGTGAAGCGTGAAACGTGAAATGTGAAGCGTGAAACGCAACACGCAACACGTCCACACCCGGAGGTATCATGCCCGCCATCCCGCCCATTCTGCTCAAGAAGCTCTACGTCAAAGGCTCGCTGCGCGCCGAGGGGGACGGATTCGCCCTCGATCTGCAGAACCCCATCGCCCCTGGCGTTATCCTCGGCATGAAGGCGCTGAAGGTGGACGGCGCGGCGGTAGACCTGGCCCAGGTGACGGTCGTCCCGCCCGACGGCCCGTCCCGTCCGGCCACCGCCATCTCCGCCGGGTCGCCGCTGGAGTTCCCGCTGGGCGCGACCTTCGCCCTGCGCGTCGCCGGCTTCCCGCTGCCGCCGGGCAGCCACCGGCTGGAGATTCGCGTGGTGGTGCGCGATGTGGGCCCGCTGGACATCCCGATCGCCGATGCGCTGGCTTAGCACCGTCCTGCTCCTGCTGACCCTGCTCACCCAGCTCGCGCCCGCGCCGCCGGCGCCGGCCCGCCCGGCGAACGTCGCCCCGGCGGTCTGGCAGGCGACGGCGAACGGCGGCCAGGCCGACTTCCTGGTCGTGCTGGCGGAGCAGGCCGACCTGAGCGGGGCGGAGCGGCTGACGACGCAGGCGGCGCGCGGGCGGTTCGTCGTCGAGCGGCTGCGCGAAACGGCGCAGCGCACCCAGGCCGGCCTGCGCGCGCTGCTGGAGCGGCGCGGGGTGGACTACCAGCCATTCTACATTGTCAACATGCTGCGGGTCACCAGCGGCCGGTCGCTGCTGACCGCGCTGGCCGCCCGCCCGGAGGTGGCGCGCATCGTCGCCAACCCCCGCGTCCGCGCCGACCTGCCCCCGCTGCCGACCGGCCCCAACCCGACCCTGCCCGCTGCTGTCGAGTGGAACGTCCAGTGGGTCCACGCCGACGACGCCTGGGCGTTGGGATACACGGGTGAAGGCGTCGTCGTCGCCGGGGCCGATACCGGCTACGACTGGGACCACCCAGCGCTGCTCGCTCAGTACCGCGGCTGGGACGGAGCGACGGTCAGCCACGACACCAACTGGCACGACGCCATCCACTCCGGCGGCGGCTCGTGCGGGCCGGACTCCCCCGAGCCGTGCGACGACTACGGCCACGGCACGCACACGATGGGCACCATCGTCGGCGACGACGGGGCCGGCAACCAGGTCGGCGTGGCCCCCGGCGCGCGCTGGATCGGCTGCCGCAACATGAACGTCGGCTACGGCACGCCGGCCAGCTACGCCGAGTGCTTCGAGTTTTTCATCGCTCCCTACCCGCTCGGCGGCGACCCGGCGCAGGGCGACCCCGCCCTGGCCCCCGACGTGATCAACAATTCGTGGAGCTGCCCCCCCAGCGAAGGCTGCGACGTAGACACACTGCAGGCGATCATCGAGGCGACCCGCGCGGCGGGAATCATGGTCGTCGCCTCGGCCAGCAACGACGGGCCGACGTGCAGCTCGATCCAGTACCCGCCGTCCGTCTACGCGGCCTCCTTCGTCGTCGGCGCGACGAACTACCAGAGCGACGCGATCGCCAGCTTCAGCAGCCGCGGCCCGGTGACGGCGGACGAGTCGGGCCGCCGCAAGCCGGACGTCAGTGCACCGGGAGTGACGGTGCGCTCCAGCCTGAACGGCGGCGGGTACGGGACGATGAGCGGCACCTCGATGGCCGCGCCGCACGTGGCCGGCGTGGCCGCGCTGGTCTGGTCGGCCGCGCCGCACCTGATCGGACAGGTGGGGGCGACGGAGCAGGTGATCACGCAGACGGCCCGCCCGCAGACCACCGCGCAGGGCTGCGGCGGCGACGGCCCCACCGATGTGCCGAACAACGTCTACGGCTGGGGGATCGTGGACGCCCTGGTGGCGGTGGTCAGCGTGCGGTTGCCGCTGACGGTGACGCTGGAGGCGACGCTGCTGCCCGGCGTCCCGCCGACGCGGCTGGCAGCCACGCTGACCGTCACCAGCAGCGCCGCCGTCACGCTGACCGGCGTGGTGCTCACCAGTACGTTGCCGGTCAGCACGACGCTGGCCTGGGCCAGCGGCGTCTACACGGAGACGGGGGGTGTGGTGTCCTGGGCGCCGACGACGCTGGGAGCGGGCGGACGGCTGACGGCCACGCTGGTCGTAACGCTGCCGCGCCTGGCGCCGGCCAGCGTGGTGACGAACGAGTGGTACGGGGTGCGGGCGGACGGGGTGCCGGCGGTGACTGGCCCGGCGGTCAAGGTGGTTATCCCCTGGCAGTACGTGTTCGTGATGATCCGGCGCGAGTAGAGGCGGGCCAGATATGTAGGGCGGCTCGCCCGCCCTTGCGGCTGGGTATGTAGGGCGGGCGGCTCGCCCGCCCTTGCGGCTGGCCGGGTATGTAGGGCGGGCGGCTCGCCCGCCCTTGCGGCTTGTCCGCCTGTTTCTTTGGGCGGTCCAGCGGCCCGCCCTACGGATTCAGCAGCACCCGCACCGCCTCGGCGCTGTCCAATTCTAACGCTCTCCGGGCGACCCGCTGAGCGTCCGCCATCGTCACGGTGCGGATCACCTGCTTGACCAGTGGGATCGCCGCCGGGTGCATGCTCAACTCGTCCAACCCCAGACCGACCAGCAGCGGGACGGCCAGCGGGTCGCCGGCCAGCTCGCCGCACAAGGACACCCACTTCCCCCGCGCATGAGCCGCCTCGACCGTCATCCGCACCAGGCGCAGCACGGCGGGCTGGAAGCCGTCGGCCAGCGCCGCCACCCGGGTGTTGGCGCGGTCGGCGGCCAGCGCGTACTGGCTCAGGTCGTTCGTGCCGATGGACAGGAAATCCACCTCCGCCGCCAGATGGTCGGCCAGCAGCGCGGCGGCGGGCACCTCGATCATGGCCCCGATTTCCAGCGGCTCGGCGGCGGCCCATCCCCCGGCGCGCAGTTCGGCGCGGCACGCCTCCAGCAGCGCGCGGGCCTGGCGCAGCTCGTCCATCGTTGCGACCAGCGGGAACAGCACCTTGAGGCCGCGCCCGGCTGCGGCGCGCAGCGCGGCGCGCAACTGCGCTTTGAACAGCGCCGGCTGGGCCAGGCAGAGGCGGATCGCCCGCTGACCCAGGGCCGGGTTGGCCTCGTCGGGGGGCAGCGAGAGGCAGGCGACCGGCTTGTCCCCGCCGACGTCCAGCGTGCGCAGGGCGACCGGTCGGGAGCCGACGATGTCCAGGATCGCCCGGTAGGCGTGTTCCTGCTCCTCCTCGCTGGGCGGGAGCGGGCGGTCGAGGTAGAGGAACTCCGTGCGCAGCAGGCCGATGCCCTCGGCGCCGGCGGCCAGGGCGGCCCGCGCTTCCCCGGCGCTGCCCACGTTGGCGGTGACCGCGATCCGCCGGCCGTCGCGGGTGACGGCCGGCTCGTGGGCGTGGTGGGCCGCCTCGATCAGCCGGTCGGCGGCGGCGCGCTGGCGCAGGCGATAAGCGGCCACCGTCTCCTCGTCCGGCTCGACCAGCAGCTCACCGCTGTCGCCGTCCAGCACCAGCGACGTCCCGGCAGGCACGTCCAGCACCGCCGGCCCGGCGCCGACCACCGCCGGTAGTCCCAACGAGCGGGCCAGGATCGCCGTGTGCGAGGTCGGGCCGCCCTCGGCCGTGCACAGGCCCAGCACCCGCGCACGGTCGAGCTGCGCCGTGTCGGACGGGGAGAGGTCGTGGGCCAGGATCACGGCGGGGGTCGGCAGGGCAGCGAGCGGAGATTCGGCCACGCCAAGGAGGAGGCGCAGGACGCGGGCCACGGCGTCACGGACGTCGGCAGCGCGGGCGCGCAGGGTGCCGTTGGGCAGTTGCTCGATGGATTGGGCATACGCCTCGGCGACGTCCATCAGCGCGGCCTCGGCGTTGAGCGCCCGCTCCTCGATGGCTTGCTGCACTCCGGCCAACAGGTCGGGATCGTCCAGGATCAGCGTCTGGACGCGCAGGATGGCGGCCGGTTCGGGCTGGTGGGCGGCCTCCGCCCGCTCGCACAGATCGGTCAGTTGACGGCGGGCGCTGTCGAGGGCGGCCTGGAAGCGCGCCCACTCGGCCGCCGGGTCTTCGACCGTGCAACGGCGGCACGACAGGGCGGCGCGACGGAAGGGGAAGGCCGGTCCAATGGCGATCCCCGGCGAGGCGGGAAGGCCGCGCAGCTTCCTCATCCCTCCGCCTCCGCGAAGCCGCTCTCGACCAGCGCCCGCAGGGTGGCGAGCGCCTCCTCGGCGTCCGCCCCCTGCGCTTCCACGGTCACCTGCGCCCCCGGACCGGCGCCGAGAGCCAGCACGCCGAGGATGCTCTTGGCGTTGGCCTGCCGTTCGCCATGGCGGACGGTGAGCGCGCAGCGGAAGTGCCGCGCCGTCTGGACGAACAGCGCCGCAGGGCGGGCATGCAGTCCCGCTGGATGGGCAACGGTCAGGCGGATCTCGGACATCGGTGGGATTATAGCACACTTTTGCTTGACAGCCTTTCGTTTCTCACTACAATGCGCCCCAAATGATCCACATCGTGGTCGCTGCCCATGCCGACCTGGCCGAGGGGTTGGTACACACCGCCGAGACGATCACCGGCCCGGCGGAGGGCCTCCACGCTGTCTCCCTGCTGCCAGAGGACAGCCCGGAGCGCTTCGCCGAGAAACTGTCGGCGGTGCTGGAGACGATCGCCGGTCAGGAGACGCTGATCCTGGTGGACCTGTTCGGCGGGACGCCGTTCAACGTCGCCGCTCGCCGCGTGCTGCCCGGCCGGGTCGAGTGCGTCAGTGGGGCGAACTTGCCGATGCTGCTGGAGGCGATCCTGGCGCGCGAGGGGGTGTCGCTGGCCGAACTGACGGAGAGCATCGCCCAGGCGGGACGGGAGTCGGTGCGGAACGTGGGGGCGCTGTTGGGGGGACGCGGGGAGGCGGTGACGCGGTGACGCGGTGACGCGGGGACACGGTGACGCGGTGAACAGGGGGGAAGGGTTTGGGCTGGTGCGGATTGACGACCGGCTGATCCACGGTCAGGTGGTCGCGGTGTGGTGCCGGCACCAGCCATTCACGCGCATCGTGATCGTGGACGATGATGTGGCCGCCGATCCGTTCCTGCAGGAGGTGCTGCGGCTGGCCGCGCCGGCGGGGTTGCCGGTGGATGTGTTCTCGGTGGAGCAGGCGCTCACGGCCCTCGGCGCGGAGGAGCCCTCACGGGCGACGACGATGGTGCTGGTGCGTTCGCCGCAGACGGCCAAGCGGCTCTACGACGGTGGCGTGCGCTTCCCGGCGCTCAACGTCGGCGGGATCGGCAGCGGGCCGGGACGGCGGACGATCTTCAAGAATATCGCGGCCTCCGATGAGGAGATCGCCATCCTCAAGGAACTGGCCGATCAGGGGGTGAGCATCACGCTGTTGACGGTGCCGGGGGAGAAGGCGAAGGGGTTGGCGGAGGTAATAGGATAGGGACGCGGAGACACGGAGACACGGAGACGCGGAGACGCGGAGACGCGGGGACACGGGGACGCGGAGAAGCGGAGAAAGAGGAGGGGTGGCGGATGAGGATGATGAATCGGAAGCCAATTGGGGTGGCGATGGGGATCAGCGTGTTGTTGTTGCTGATCGGTGCGGGGGTGGCGCGGGCGGCGCCGGCTGTGCAGGCGGAACGGGTGCAGGTGAGCTGGCCGCTGGCGATCGTCGTCGGCTTGCTCTATTACCTGGCCCTCTCCCCCTGGTTCGCCAACCTGGGCTTCACCGTGCTCTACCGGCCGCTGGTCGCCGGGACGCTGGTGGGGCTGGTGATGGGACGGCCGGGGGAGGGCATCGCCATCGGGGCGAACATCAACGTGCTCTACCTGGGCTGGCTCTCTGCCGGCGGGTCGCTGCCCGGCGACCCCGGCCTGGCCGGTTACCTGGGCACGGCGCTGGCGCTGGGCGGCGGGCTCGACGCGCAGGCGGCGCTGGCACTGGCCGCCCCGCTGGGCCTGTTGGGCGGCCTGACCTGGTCGCTGCGCATGTCGCTCTGCTCGGTCATCCCCCACTGGGCCGACCGCTTCGCCGAACGGGGCGATGTTCGGGCGGTGGCGCTGAGCAACCTGGTCTACTCCCAGCCGTTCCTGCTGCTCCTCTACGGCCTGCCGGTGACGCTGGCGGCCCGCTTCGGCTCGGAGGCGGTCGCCGCTGTGCTGGGCTGGATCGGTCAACACGCCATCTGGGTGATGAGCGGGCTGTTCATCGCCAACGGCATGCTGGCCGCCCTCGGCATCGGCCTGACGCTCAAGTTCCTCCTGCGCGGCAATGCCTGGCCCTACTTCTTCATCGGCTTCATGGTCACCTCGCTGATGGGCGGCAACGTCAACCTGCTGGCGCTGGCGATCATCGGCGCGTGCGTGGCCTTCGTCCACGTGCTCTTTACCGAGGGGAAGGCCGAGGCGGCCCCGGCAGCCGGTGAGTCGCGCCCGTCACCCGGCCTGCTGACCCGCCACGATGTGTTCAAAGCCTGGCTGTGCTGGCTCTTTTTCTCCCACGCTGCCTACAACTGGGAGCGCATGCAGGGGTTGGGCTTCGCCCACAGCATGACCCCGATCATCCGCAAGCTGTATACGAAGAAAGAGGACATCGTCGCTGCGCTGAAGCGGCATCTGGTCTTCTTCAACACCCAGCCGGACATCGGCGGGGTGATCCACGGGGCGGTGATCGCGATGGAGGAGGAGCGCGCCGCCGGGGCGGCGATCAGCGACGAGGCGATCAACGGGGTCAAGACCGGGCTGATGGGCCCGCTGGCCGGCATCGGCGACACGGTGCAGCAGGGCATCGTCATCCCCATCGCCCTGGCGATCGGCATGGGCATCGCCACCGGCGGGCAGGTTGGCACGGCCACCAGCGGCAACATCCTCGGTCCGCTGTTCTTCCTGGTCGTGGTGGCGGCGTTCGTCTGGGGCGTCGGCTGGCTGCTGTGGTGGCAGGGCTACCGGCAGGGCCGCGCGGCGGTGACCAACATCCTCCGCAGCGGCGCGCTGAACCGGCTGATCAGCGGGGCGGGGGTGCTGGGCAACTTCGTCATGGGCGCGCTGGCGGTCAGCTTTGTCCGCCTGGCCACGCCGGTCGCCTTCACCATCGGCGGCAGCACTTTCGCCGTGCAGGCGATCCTGGACACCCTGATGCCCAACCTGCTGCCGCTGCTGCTGGTGCTGCTGATCTGGTGGCTGGTGGCGAAGAAGAACGTCCCGCCGACGTGGGTCATGGCCGTCATCATCATCGTCGGCATCCTCAGCGCCTACCCGCTCTGGCCGGGCGTGGACGCGAACACGGGGGAGGCGATCAGGGTGGGGTTGTTTGGGGGGTAGGGCGTGAAACGTGAAACGTGAAACGTGAAACGTGAAGCGTGAAACGTGAAACGTGAAACGTGAAACGTGAAACGTGAAGCGTGAAACGTGAAACGTGAAACGTGAAACGTGTCTCGTTGCGCATCACGCATCACGCTTCACGCATCACGTTTCACGCATCACGTTTCACGCATCACGTTTCACGCATCACGTTTCACGCATCACGTTTCCGGGTTTAGGAGGAATTGTGACCGGATCGAAAACTCGCCGCTGGAAGCGCATCTTCCGCGAGGACGGCCGGACGCTGATCTTTGCCATGGATCACGCATCCGCTTTCGGCAACACCGCCGGTCTGGAGAAGCCGGGCGAGGTGATCCGCCAGGTGCGCGCCGGCGGGGCCGACGCGATCCTGACCACCTACGGCGTGGCGACCTGCTTCGCCGATGCGATCGGCCCGCTGGGGCTGATCCTGCGCGCTGACGGCGGCAGCACGCTGCTGGCCCGGGAGCGCGGGCCGATGCACCTGGCCTACGACGTACCCGCCGCCCTGCGCATCGGCGCCGACGGGGTCGGCTGCATGGGCATGCCGGGCGCCCGCTTCGAGTCGCAGACGCTGCCCTACCTCTCCGAGCTGGTCGTCCAGTGCGCAGAGTGGAACGTCGTGCTGATGGCGGAGATGCTGCCGGGCGGTTTCGAGAACCCCAAGGAATGGTGGACGGCGGAGAACATCGGCCACGCCTGTCGCATCGGCGCGGAGCTGGGGGTGGACTTCATCAAGACGGCCTACTCCGGCGACCCGCGGAGCTTCCGGCGCATCGTCGAGCAGGTCTACGTGCCGATCGTCGTCCTGGGCGGCAGCCGGTCGGACGAGCCGCGCGAGCTGCTGGAGAACATCGCCGGGGCGATGGAGGGCGGGGCTGCCGGCGTCGCCGTGGGGCGCAACATCTACCAGCACCCGTCGCCGGAGCGGATCACCGCCGCCATCGCCGCCATCGTCCACGACGGTGCGACGGTAGATGCGGCGATGAAGCACTTGCCAATCATGTAGGTCAGCCACAGATGCACACAGATTCACGCTAACCCCGAGTCTGTCTGATCATCATACGTCCATCCGTGTTCATCTGTGTGCATCCGTGGCCGCATTACCTGAAAGGAGTCGCCCGTGAGCGATACCTACAAGAGAGCCGTCTTTGTCGGGCCGCGGCAGATCCGCTTTGACGAGCTGCCCATCCCCACGCCCGGCCCGCGCCAGGCGCTGGTGCGCGTGCGCGCCTGCGCCCTGTGCACCTGGGAGCAGCGGTCGTACACCGGCGAGGAGTCCCTCTACCCCCTGGCCGGCGGCCACGAGGTCGCCGGCGAACTGGCGGCGCTGGGCGACCAGGTCTACAGCGATGTGCGGATCGGCGACCGGGTGGTCGCCTCGACGCTGATCCGCTGCGGCTACTGCGACGCCTGCCGGCGGGGGCTCGATAGCATCTGCGACAACGCCCGCAAGCCCTTCCGCGCCGGCGACGTGCCCGGCCCCGCCGGCCTGGCCGAATACGTGCTGCTGGACGACTACCAGCTCTACAAGGCCAGCCATGCCATCCCGTTCGAGGAACTGTGCCTGGCCGA
>DAOTYW010000149.1:0-1601 GCA_034434755.1 Anaerolineae bacterium
GGCCTGGAAACGCGTCGAGACGGGCCGCGGCAAGGCCAAGATGTAGTCCTGGCGTGTAGCAGGCCGCCAGGGCTTGTCCTCTGGCGGCCTGCTGATGGGCTTCCGCATCCCGATGTCACTGTCGGGCTGGCCGTGACGACGGGTCACGTAGCACGCCGCACGGTTCGCACCCTCACCTCGCCAGCCCCACCAGTTCGTAGGCGGGTTCGGGCCGCTCGCGGCCCTTGATCTCCAGCGCGCCGACCGGCCGGACGATCACCTGCTGTCTCAGCATCCGGCAGGCCTGCTCCGAGAGCAGCGTCTGGCCACCGTGGGCGTGCTCCTGCAGCCGCCGTCCCAGGTTGACCACGTCGCCGACGACGGTGAACGACATCATCTGCGCCGTGCCAATGTTCCCCACCACTGCCTCGCCCACGCTGATGCCGATCCCGAACTGGAGGCGGTGCTCCGGCGACAGTTCCTGGTTGGCCCGGGCGACGGCGTGGTGCAGCCGCAGCGCGGCCCGCACGGCCCGCAGGGGATAGTCCGGCTGGGGCAGCGGCGCGTTGAAGAAGGCCAGCACTGCGTCACCGAGGAACTTGTCCAGCGTCCCCTCCTCGGCCAGCACCGCGTCGGCGGCGACGGCCAGGTGGCGGTTGAGCACATCCACCAGCGTCTCCGGGTCGGCCTCGGCGCTGTATGTGCTGAAGCCGCGGATATCGGCAAAGAGCACGGCGACCGACTGCCGCGTGCCGCCCAGGGCCGCTTGCTCGGGATAGGTCAGCAACCGCTCCACCACCGTCGGCGCGACGTAGCGCTCGAAGACGCGGCGGACGATCTGCTTCTCCCGCTCTTTCCTCTCCTCCACCTCGTGCAGCAGGCGGGCGTTCTCCAGGGCGATCGCCGCGTAGTCGGCCAGGGCCATCAACAATAGCCGGTCGTGGCTGGAGAGCAGGCGCGCCGTGACGCGATTGCTGACCCCCAGCGCGCCGATGACCCGCTCGCCGACCTTGAGAGGGACGAACAGCATCAGCCCCGTGGCGGTCGCCTCCCCCTTGCGGGCCGCGTCCAGCGCCAGCTCCTCCGCGCTGCGGCGGCCCGCCGGGTGGGCCTCTCCCGACACGCGCTGCCGCTGACACTCCAGATGCGTCTGCCCCCGCTCGTCCACCAGGATCAGCGAGGCCTCGTCCGCTCCGATGATGTAGAACGCAGCATCCAGAATGCGCTCCAGCAATTGATCCATCGCCATCAGCGAGGTGATGGACTTGCCAATCTGGAAGAGGATCTCCAGTTCCTGCAGCCGGGTGCGCAGTTGCCGGTTGGCGGTGGCCAGGTGTTGGGTGAGGGCTTCCCGCTCCTGTCGCAGGCGAACCTCGGTCAGCGCGCACTCGATGGCCGTGAACATCTCTTCGATGGTAAACGGCTTGATCAGGTAATCCCGCACCCCCTTGCGGAACACCTCCACCGCCACCGACTCGGAGCCGTGCGAGGTCATCAGGATGACCGGGGTATCTATCTGTCGAGCGCGCAGTTCGTCCAAAAAGCCCAGCCCGCCCAGGCGCGGCATCTCCAGGTCGAGCAGGATCAGGTCGGGCCGTTCGGCCTGGACGATCTCCAACGCA
>DAOTYW010000150.1:0-2511 GCA_034434755.1 Anaerolineae bacterium
GGGCCAACGGCGGTGAGGGCGGCGCGGCGCTGGCCGAGGCGGTCCTCAAGGCCTGCGAGAAGCCGTCCAATTTCCGCTTCCTGTACCCTGACCACCTCTCGATCAAGGAGAAGATCGAGACCGTCGCCCGCGAGATCTACCGCGCTGACAGGGTCACCTATACCCCCGAAGCGGAGGCGAAGATCAAGCTGTTCACCGATATGGGGCTGGCGCCCCTGCCGCTGTGCATGGCCAAGACGCACCTGTCCTTCACGCACGACCCGACACTCAAGGGCGCGCCGAGGGGCTGGGTCCTGCCGGTCACGGACATCCGCGCCAGCGTCGGCGCGGGCTTCCTCTACCCGCTCTGCGGCACGATGCGCACCATGCCCGGCTTGCCCAGCCGCCCGGCGTTCACCGATGTGGACCTCGACCTGGAGACCGGGCGGGTTGTGGGGCTGTTCTAGTGAGGATGGAAAGCGTGTTGCGTGTTCCGTGTTCCGTCACGCAACACGCAACACGCAACACCCCAGGGAGGTAAGTGGCTATGGAGAAAGTCGTGTTCGACATCCCGAACCTCTGGGCCGATCATCATGTCCTGATCGTGCGAGATGTGTTGACGAACCTGGAGGGCGTGGAGAACGTGTATGCCAGTTCGGCCTGGAAACAGGTGCTGGCCACCTACGATCCGGCCAGGACGGCGCCGGCGAAGATCGAGCAGGCGCTGGCTGAGGCGGGCTATCCGGTGGGGCAGGGCGGCACGCCAGTGTTGGTCGCGCCGACCGACCTCCGCCGCGACCCGCAGTGGGCTGTTCTGGGATGGCGGAAGACGGAGACGAACCGGGCCGATCTGGATATGTCGGGCGAGTTCCGACGGTATTAGCGGGTGATCCACCCGCCGGATGGAGGAATGTAAGGAATGGCGAAGAAGGCAAGGACACCGCAAGAAGCCAGCCGCGACCCGGCGGCGATCGCGCTGCTGGAACGGGCCTGCACGCTCGAGGCAGAGACCGCGTTCGCCCGGGCCGACGCGATCACCGCCTGTAACATCGGCGGGGCTGGACTGTGTTGCAAGAACTGCGCGATGGGCCCCTGTCGCCTGGTGGGGAACACCGTGCGCGGGGTCTGCGGAGCCACGCTGAGCACCATCGCGGCGCGCAACTTCGCCCGCGCAGTGGCCGCCGGCGCCTCGGCTCACTCCGACCACGGGCGCGGCCTGGCCTATACGTTGCTGGAAGCGGTCGAGGGCCACGCCCCTGACTACGGCGTGCGCGACCGTTTCAAGCTGATGGAAGTGGCCGGCTACCTGGGCATCCCCATCACCGATGAGGGCGGCGCGCTGCGCGCGGAGGACGAGATCGCCCGCGACGTGGCCCTGGCCGCGCTCGGTGAGTTCGGCAAGGCGCGCGGCACGTTGATCTACCTGAAGCGCGCCCCGGCAAAGCGCCAGAAGATCTGGCACGAGGCCGGCATCGAGCCGCGCAGCGTGGATCGGGAGGTGGTCGAACTGCTCCATCGCACCCACGTCGGCAACGACCAGGACGCCGAACACATTCTCGATCAGACGATGCGCTGTGCCCTGGGCGATGGTTGGGGCGGTTCGATGCTGGCGACCGATCTCTCGGATATTCTCTTCGGCACCCCGGCGCCGGTGCGCTCCGATTCCAACCTGGGCGTGCTGGGGGAGACCACGGTCAATATCGTCGTTCACGGTCACGAACCGACCCTGTCCGAGATGATCGTGGCAGCGTCGCTCGATCCGGAGATCATCGCCTACGCGAAGAGCAAGGGCGCGACCGGTATCCAACTGGCCGGTATCTGCTGCACGGCCAACGAGACCCTGATGCGCCAGGGTGTGCCTCTGGCCGGCAACTTCCTGCAGCAGGAACTGGCCATCCTCACCGGCGCGGTCGAGGCGATGGTGGTGGACATCCAGTGCATCTTCCAGGGCCTGGTGCCCGTGGCGGAACGCTTCCACACCGAGATCATCACCACCTCGCCCAAAGCGAAGATCACCGGCGCGACGCACATCGAGTTCGAGGAAGGCCGGGCGCTGGAGATTGCCAAGGAGATCGTCCGGCGGGCGATTGACCGCTTCCCTCAGCGGGGCGAGACGGCGATCCCCGATGAGCATAATGAACTGGTGCCCGGTTTCTCCCACGAGTACATTGACTACGCACTGGGCGGCTTCTTCCGCGGCTCCCTCCGCCCGCTCAACGACGCGATCATCGCCGGGCGCATCCGCGGTGTGGTGGCCAATATCGGCTGCAACAACCCCCGCGTCTGTCACGACTCGCTTCACCAGTATGTGGTGGAGGAGTTCCTCAAGAACGACATCCTGGTGGTGGAGACCGGCTGCGGGGCCATCGCCAGCGCCAAGCAGGGCTACATGACCCCCGAAGCGGCGCTGCGCGTCGCCGGGCCGGGGTTGCGCGAGGTCTGCGAGACGGTTGGCATCCCGCCCGTGTTGCACATGGGCTCCTGCGTGGATAACAGCCGCATCCTCACCGTCCTCTCGCAGATGGCCACCGA
>DAOTYW010000151.1:0-2466 GCA_034434755.1 Anaerolineae bacterium
GGCGTGGCGGTCGGTTCGGGCGTGGGGCTGGGCGTCGGCGTGATCGGGACGATCACCGCCGGCTGCCCCTCGCGGATGTCCATCTCCAGGCGGACGGCGCGGGAGACCGGTTCGGCACGCACGGAGACCTGCATCTGTCCCACCCGATCGAGCTGTACCGTCGTCTCGGCCACACCGGAACGCGTCGTTACCTGGGTGCTGTGCTCCAGTCCCTCCGCCGGGTAGGTGAAGAAGAACTCCACCACCGTCCCATCGGGCACCGGATGGCCGTTGCGGTCCACGATCGTGCTGGTACGCAGGCGCAGCGTATCCCCCTGACGCACCTCCAACGGCAGCGGTGTAGGCTGCAGGGTGGGCGTTGGTTCGGGCGTCCCCGCCTCCGGCGGCGGCCCGCTGCGGACCACGTCGTAGAAGAGCTGGATCACCTGGGACGGATTGGGCTGGGTCTGGACGATCAGATTGTAGTTGATGCCGGTCACCGTGACCGGCGAGGCGCCGGTGAAAGCGAACTCGTCGAACAGCGCCTGCGCGGCGGTCTCGACGAACGGGTCGCTGGCGCTGTAGAGGCCAAAATAGGCCGACAGCTTGGCGATCTCGGTCGTGTCCAGGTAATACGGCGCGCCGAAGGCGAAGACCACCACGCGCCGGTCGCGCAGCAGGCCGGCCCGTTCGGCCAGGAAGCGAGAGACGGCCGCGGACTGCGGCTCCTGGGCCGTGACGTCGAGCATGGCGAAGAGCACCCAGTTCGCCTGCTCCAGCGCCGTCTCCAGCGTCGCCGATGATGTGGGCGGCGCGTCCAGGTAGGCGATCAGTTCGCTGAAGGTGAACGAGTTCACCTGGCTGGAACGGACCTGGCCCGTCGAGCGCGGCCCGTAGAGGCGGACGAGCGTGTTCGCCAGCCGGTCGGGAGGGATGACGTAGCTTGGCGGGCAACCGGCGCAGAGGCTCACCTGGCGGTCGTCGGTGAAGATGACGATCCGCTCATCGGCCGCCGGAGGCGCCGGGCGCAGGTCCGGCGAGGGCGGCGAGAGCAGGGTCGCCGCGCTGCGGGCGATCAGCGCCACCTGTTCGGTCCGTCGGCCCACCCGCGCCGCGACCCCCTCAGCGTCCACCGCCACCGTGTCCGGATCGAACGCATCGCCGTAGAGGCTCAGCTTCAGGCGCAGGATGCGCAGCACGGCCTGGTCCACCAGCGCCTGGAACGTGGTATCGGTCTCGTAGCGCTCTTCGAAGAAGTTCAGTGCCTCTTCGATATTGGCGAAGTGGCTATCCCACGCATCGTCGAGGGCGAAATGGGAGAGGATCAGCAGGTCATTGCCGGCCAGAAACGCCTCGCGGGCGATGCGCAGGCCGTTGAAACTCTGCTCCGAGGGATCGTAGAAGCGCCGCACCGCCCGCACGCCCAGGTCGTCGGCCACGGCCACCCCGCCGGTGGCCCGCCAGGCCGACAACTCCGGCAGGGCCATCAACTGCTGCATGGCCTGCGGATCGAAGCTGATCGGCTTGGTCGTGGCGTAGATGTTGCCCTGGAAGCCACGGTAGCGGATATGGGAGACCAGCAACCCATCGGCCTGCGCCAGGGGGTCATCGCTGCGCGCGACGACGAAGAACGGCGCCAGTTCGATCTGCTTGAGCTGTTCGAGGGATTTCTGGACGGTGGAGACCTCTTCGGAGAGGGGGCGGTCGGCGGCGCCCAGGCCGGGGAAATGGCCCGGCACCACAGCGACCCGCCCGCCGCTGCCGGCGTGGACGCCGCGGACATAGGCCGCGCCCATCTGCCCCACCCAGTAGGGATCGCCGCCGAAGGAGCGCGTGCGCAGGTCGGCGGCGTTGGTGGGGCGGGGCGTGTCCAGCACGTCCAGCGACGGCCCCAGGAGCATGTTGACCCCCAGCGCGCTCAGCTCCTCGCCCATGATCGTGCCGACCGTCTCGGCGGCGGCGGGGTCCCAGGTCGCGCCGATCGCCATGGGGGAGGGCAGCGGGGTCGTGCCGCTGATCACCTCGGTGGTGGAGCTGCGGATGCCGCCCCGCTCGACAGCGATGAAGAGGGGCACGTAGGGGCTGGTGACCGCTCCGTCCTCGGTGGGGATCGGCGTCTGGGCCGCTTCGAGCGCCAGGCCCTGCAAGCCGTTGACCAGTTCGGCCACCTGGGCGGGAGTATCGCCCTCGTTGACGATGTTGCCGTTGTCCGGGCGGAGCAGCACGCCGCCAATGCGCCCCTGGACGATCAGGTCACGGATCTCCGAGCCGGCGCCGATGTCAGTGCCGGGGAAAGTGACGATGAAAAGCTGGCCGACGCGGGCCGCCGGGGGCATGCTGGCCAGCAGACGCAGCGCCGGATCGTCCGGCTGCTGGGCCCGCACGGGCGGCAGCGCGCCGACGAGGAGCAGCAAGATGAACAGAGAAAGACCGACCCGCCTGGCGTTCACACGCGCATTATACCAGACGGTTCGAAAAACTGGAAGG
>DAOTYW010000152.1:0-18038 GCA_034434755.1 Anaerolineae bacterium
GTCAGCCTGCTCCACTTTCGCCAGGTCCGCCGGGCGCCCTACTACTTCCTCCGCGAAGCCGCACGCAAAAAGGCCCTGCTCTGGCTGCTGATCGCGCTGGCCGCCCTGATCTGCGGAGCGATACTGCTGGCGGTATCCATCCACGCGCGGGGCGCAGCCGCGCCGCCCACGCCCACCCCCACGGCCACGGTGACCACCCGCCCAACCGTCGCCCCGATCTCGCCCATCCTCACCCCGCTGCCCACGGCCACCCCCACCGCCGAACCGACAGCCACGCCGCCGTTCATCCCCACTGCCACCCCGCCCGCCACGCCCACACCGACCCCCGCCTACCCATTGCCAGAGGATGCCGCCGCAACCCTGCCCGGGGCGGTGCCCGCCGGAGCCGATGCGCGGATCACCTTCGTCGCCTTTGCCACCGAGGAGGCGAACGGCCAGCCGGTCAACCCCGGCCAGCAGTTCGCGGCCGGCGACTACCGGGTCTATTTCTTCTTCACCTACCAGGGGATGCAGCGGGGGATCACCTGGACCTACCGCTGGTGCCGTGAGGGGGAATGCGCCGACGGGCTGACATGTCTGTGGGGCAGGGAGCAAGGGGACTGCCCGGTGATCACGCGGGCAAACGGCAGCACCTACCTCTACTATCGCCCGCCGGGCGGCTATCAGCCGGGCGTGTACGAGGTGCGGGTCTGGATCGAAGACCGCCTGCAGATCGCCGCGCCGTTCACCATTACCGCGGGCCCCTAGACGCCGCAGGACTGGAGGGCGATCCACAGCGCCAGCGCGGAGACCGCCGGTACGGTCAGGTTGTCTACCCCCCATGGGGAGACCGCCTCGACGAGCGTTGCCACTGCCGCCACGGCCAGCCCCACCAGAACGCCGTTCCCGCCGGGAAAGGGACTGCCCGGCAGCAGCAGCAGCGGCAGCGCCGTCGCCACCCAGCCGACGACCAGCATGGTGAGCGAGCCCTCCAGCGAACGGGTGCTGCCCAGCACGCGGAAGGGGTGCCGCCCCACCCGCTGGCCGACCACGGCTGCCAGTGCGTCGCCCCAGGTCATCGGCATCAGCGCCGCGACCAACAGCGGCCGCTGCGTCCACAGCAGCGCGGTGAGGATGGAGAAGGAGATCGGGAAATAGATCGTCCCCAGGTTGCCGCGCTTCCCCGTCTCCATCGCCTGGAAGAGGCCCAGGCGGTAGGAGACGAAGTTGATGAAGATGAACGAGACCGGCGGGATGAGCGCCGTCGGCAGGTGACGGAAGCCGAGCAGGATCCAGGCACACATCCCGGCGGCGATGTGGATCGCCTTGCGCGTGAAGTCCACCGGGTAGCCCCGCCAGCGCCGCAGGCCCTCCACAGCCCCCAGCACACCGAACAGATAGACGTAGGTCAGCAACAGGATCGGCAGGTCATCCGCCATGACACCCTCCTCCGCCCGTACACATCCCCGCCATCGGCCCATCCAGGCGACAAGGCGATGATACCCGAAGCGGTCGGGACTGTCAAGCGGATCACCGACAACCAGCCGCGAAATTAGGAGTTTTTGGGGATTGGCAAGAAGTCAAAAATCTAGTACAATTAAGGAATCAGGAGGTATTGTGACGGGCAGGTGGTAGCGGAGGAACAGACAATGGAAACGAGAAGGATCCGCAAAGCATGGATCAGCGGGTTATGGATCGTGCTGTTCCTCGCCAGCGCGTTGTCGAGCCTCGCCACCCCTGTGGCCGCCCAGCCCGACCGCCAGCCCCCGTACCCGCAAGGCGAGCGCGAGTATTTCTACGCCACCGGCCACTATGTCAGCGGGCCGTTCCTGACCTTCTACCGCACGCACGGCGGGGAGCGTATCTTCGGCAACCCGCAGACGGAGGTCTTCTACGACTCGCAGGCTGGCCTGTGGGTGCAGTATTTCGACAACGTGCGCATGGAGTACCACGCCGACCAACCAGCTCCCTACACAGTGCAGCTTGGGCTGCTGGGCGACCTGCTGGGCTATCGCGCACCGCCGATCTCGACCGACCAGATCCCACGCGGCAACCCGCTCCGTCGCTACTTCCCGGAGACGGGACACGTCGTCTCGTTCGCCTTCCTGACCTTCTATGACGAGAACGGCGGGCTGGACGTCTTCGGCTATCCGATCACCGAGCCGCTGGTGGAGAACGGGCGCATCGTCCAGTACTTCCAGCGGGCGCGGATGGAGTGGCACCCCGAACGGCAGCGGGACGACCGGGTGGCGCTGGGGGCGCTGGGCATTCGCTACATCCAGCGTTTCGGCGTGCCGGCGCAGTACCAGGCCAGCCAGCCGCCGCCCAGCCTGCCGCTATCCACCGAACCAACGCTCGCTGCCTCTTCCTCCGGCCTGAACGTCTGGGCCTTCGTGCGCAACGTCGTCACCGGCCGCGAGGGCTACCAGACGGTCTACGTCTACGTCACCGATACCACCCGCCAGCCGGTCAGCGGCGCTGCCGTCACCGTCGCCGTCAACTTCCCCTCGAACACGGTCACCTACACGGCCAACCCGACCGACAGCCGGGGCATCACCAGCGTGACGTTTCCCGTCCATTCCTTACCGCCCGGTCAGCGCATCCTCGTGGATGTGACCGTGCGCTCCGGCAACCGGCTGCAGACGGGACAGACGTTCTTCGTGCCCTGGTATTGAACCCCCACGGATGAAACCGGCGCACCTGGCCCGCCTGCTGATCCCGACCGGCGCGCTGCTGGCGGCTGTGCTGCTGTTCGGGCCGACGGCGCTGGACGTCGGGGCCGTCATGCCGACGCCGACGCAGACGGCCACCGCCACCCCCCTTCCACCGACTCCCACACCCTCCCCCACGCCCACACCTTCCCCCACACCGACCCGCACGCCAACGCCCTCGCCCACCGCGCCCCCCACGCCGACGCCATCCCCCACGCCGACCTTCCCGCCGCCGCCCGCATCGGCGGAGGTGCCGATCCTGATGTACCACTACGTCGAGGACCTGCCGCCGGGCGCCGACCACTTCCGGCGCGACCTGACCGTCACGCCGGAGAACTTCGCCGCCCAACTGGACTACCTGGCCGAGGCCGGTTACCACACGATCACCCTCACCGACCTCTACCGTCACCTGACGGAAGGATACCCCCTGCCCGACCGCCCAATCATCCTCACTTTCGACGACGGCTACCGCGACGCCTACACCGTGGTCTTCCCGCTCCTCCAGCAGCATGGCTTCGTCGGCACCTTCTTCGTCCTGGCCAGCCCCGCCCACCTGGGCAACCCGGACTACCTGGGGTGGGACATGATGCGAGAGATGGCCAACGCGGGGATGGAGATCCAGGGCCACGGGCGCGACCACTTCGACCTGCGCAACCGTTCGTACGATTTCCTGGTCTACCAGGTCCTGGGGATCAAGGAAGCGGTCGAGTACCACACCGGCCAGCCGGTGCATTTCTTCTGCTACCCTTCGGGCCAGTACGACGACGACGTGATCGCCGTGCTGCGCTCGGCCGGCTACTGGGGCGCGGTGACGACAGAGTACGGGCGGGTGCACACGCTGGACGGCATCTTCACCATGCACCGCGTGCGCATCCGCGGCAGCGACTCGCTGGAGACCTTCATCGCCCGCGTCGAGGGACGATGACACGGACGGCCACGGATGGGTAACCGATCAGCTCACCCTCCCGCAGGTTAGAAAGTGGCTGGCGAGAGGGCAAGCAGCTCATTGCGGCGCACTCCAGTGCGGAGATTGCCCCCAAACCTGCGGGAGGGTGAGCAGTTACTGGTTCTGATGGTATTTTGGTACTATTCCGAAGGCATCTGATAGTTTTTGACAGCGATTTTCCCCTAGAATGTGAGCACGCCGCCGGGCGGGATAAGGCGTTCCGGCGGCGTGCCCTGCCTGATGACTATGGAGAAATCGTCTCGCGTGTCTGGATTCTACCACCGGCCGCTCCCTGAGCGGCTGGCGTGGGCTGCCCGCTGGGCCGAGCTGACCGACGAGGAGGTTGCCGCCCTGCGCGGCAGCGGTCTGACAACCGAACAGGCCGACCGGATGATCGAGAACGTGGTCGGCCAGTACGCGCTGCCGCTGGGCATCGCCCTCAATTTCCAGGTCAACGGGCGGGATGTGCTGGTGCCGATGGTCATCGAGGAGCCATCGGTGGTCGCCGGGGCCTCCTTCGCCGCCCGGCTGGCCCGCGAGGGCGGCGGCTTCCGCGCCAGCTCCACTCCGCCGGAGATGATCGGCCAGATCCAGGTGCTCGACCTGCCCGACCTGGAAGGGGCGCGGGCGGCGCTGCTGGCGGCCCGCCAGCGTATCCTGGCCCGCGCCGACGAGACCGACCCCGTCCTGCGACGGCTGGGCGGCGGCGCCCGCGACCTGGAGGTGCGCGCCCTGCCGGACACGCCCGCCGGGCCGATGCTCGTCCTGCACCTGATCTTCGACTGCCGCGACGCGATGGGGGCCAACGCGGTCAACACGGCCTGCGAGGCGCTGGCGCCGCTCGTCGCCGAGGTGACCGGCGGGCGGGTGGGGTTGCGCATCCTCTCCAACCTGGCCGACCGCCGCCTGGCCCGCGCCGCGTGCATGATCCCGGCGTCGGCGCTGGCCTTCGACGGCTTCGCCGGCGAGCGGGTAGTGCAGGGGATCGTGGAGGCGTGGGCCTTCGCCGCCGCCGACCCCTATCGGGCAGCGACGCACAACAAGGGCATCCTCAACGGCATTGACGCCGTCGCCGTCGCCACCGGGCAGGACTGGCGGGCCATCGAGGCAGGGGCGCACGCCTACGCCGCCCGCTCCGGCCGCTATGCCAGCCTGTCCACCTGGCAGCGGGACAACCACGGCAACCTGGTCGGCCAGATCGAGCTGCCGCTGGCCGTCGGCCTGGTCGGTGGAGCCACCCGCGCCCACCCCACGGCGCGCGCTGCGCTCAAGCTGCTGCGGGTGCAGACGGCCCGCGAGCTGGCCGAGGTGCTGGCAGCGGTCGGACTGGCGCAGAACCTGGCCGCCATCCGTGCCCTGGCCACCGAGGGCATTCAGAAGGGACATATGGCCCTGCACGCGCGGCGGGGGGCGGGGGAGTGAAGCGTGAAGCGTGAAGCGTGAAACGTGAAGCGTGAAACGTGAAGCGTGAAACGTGAAGCGTGAAGCGTGAAGCGTGAAGCGTGAAGCGTGAAACGTGAAGCGTGAGCCGCGATAAGCGATAAGCGATGAGCGATCAACCGGAAACCCGACTGCTCAAACCCGACCGCGAGGTGGGCATCGTGGGCTATGGGGCCTACGTGCCGCGCTATCGGCTGCCGGCGACGGAGGTCAGCCGCGTCTGGAGCGGCGGCGAGGCCGATTCTCCGGTGATCGAAAAGTCCGTTCCAGGTCTGGACGAGGACGTGGTGACGATCTCCATCGAAGCGGCGCGCAACGCCCTGGCCCGCGCCGGCGAAGTGGACGCGGCGCTCATCCGCGCTGTGTGGGTCGGCAGCGAATCGCACCCCTACGCGGTCAAACCGACCTCGACCATCGTCGCGGCGGCCATCGGGGCCACGCCGCACACCCAGGCCGGCGATTGGGAGTTCGCCTGTAAGGCCGGCACGGAGACGTTCCAGGCGGCGGTGGGCTTCGTCGGCGCAGGGATGGCCCGCTACGCCCTGGCCATCGGCGCGGACACCGCCCAGGGGCGGCCCGGCGATGCGCTGGAGTACACCGCCGGGGCCGGCGGGGCGGCCTTCCTGCTCGGCCCAGCAGCGGAGGCGCTGGCCGTCTTCGAGGGATCGTATTCCTTCGTCACCGACACGCCCGATTTCTGGCGGCGCGCCTACCAGCACTACCCGTCCCACGGCGGGCGCTTCACCGGCCAGCCGGCCTACTTCCGCCACATCACCGAGGCCGCCCGCGGGCTGATGCAGGCGCTGAACACAACTCCCGCCGACTACACCTACGCCGTCTTCCACCAGCCTAACGCTAAGTTCCCCCAGTCGGTGGCCCGCCAACTGGGCTTCAAGCCGCCGCAGATCGCCACCGGACTGCTGGTGAACGAGATCGGCAACACCTATGCCGCCTCCTGCCTGATCGGCCTGACCGCCATTCTCGACCAGGCACAGCCCGGCGAGCGGGTGCTGCTGGTCAGCTTCGGTTCCGGCGCGGGGTCGGATGCCATGTCCCTGCGGCTGACCGAGGCGCTGCGCGAGCGGCAGCGGCGCGCCCCCTCCACCCGTGCCTACATCGCCCGCCGCGTCGCGGTGGACTACGCCATCTACGCCCGCTACCGGCGGAAGTTGGTGATGGAATGAGTGGGTAAGTATGCAAGTATGCAAGTATGCAAGTATGCAAGTGGGCAGGTAGGTAAGTGGGAGAATACGCAACACGTAACACGCAACACATAACATGCGATAAGCGATAGACGACATGCGGGAAGCGATAGACGACATGCGGTAAGCGATAGACGACATGCGATAAGCGATAGACGACATGCGATACGCGATAAGCGATAGACGATATGCGAGACGTAGCGATCATCGGCATTGGACAGACGAAGGTTGGCGAGCACTGGGACATCGGGCTGCGCCAGTTGGCCCTGCAGGCGATCCAGGCGGCGATCAAGGACGCTGGTGTGGAGCGGGCCGACGCGCTCTACGTCGGCAACATGCTCTCCGGTGAGCTGACCGGCCAGGAGCACCTGGGCGCGCTGGTGGCCGACTTCGCCGGAATGCAGGGGATCGAGGCCTTCAAGATCGAGGCCGCCTGCAGTTCCGGCGCAGCGGCGCTGCGCCTGGGCTACGTGGCCGTCGCCGGCGGCCTGGCCGACGTGGTGCTGGTCGTCGGCGTGGAGAAGATGACCGACACGCTCGGCCCCGACGTCACCACCGCCCTGGCCATGGCTGCCGACGCCGATTACGAGGCCGCCCAGGGCCTCTCGTTCGTCGCCATCAACGCTCTGCTGATGCGCCGCTATATGTACGAGTACGGCTATCGCAAAGAGGACTTCGCGCCCTTCACGATCAACGCCCATGCCAACGCGCTGAACAACCCCTACGCGATGTTCCCCATGCGGGTGACGGCGGAGGCGTATGCCGAGGCGCGCATGATCGCCGACCCGATTAACCTGCTGGACTCGTCGCCAGTGGCCGACGGGGCAGCGGCAGTGGTGCTGGCCCCCGCCCAGTGGGCGCGACGCACCGGACGACCTATCGTGCGCATTGCCGCCTCGGCTGTCGGCACCGACACCGTCGCCCTGCACGACCGGCGCAACCCGCTCCTGCTGGAAGGGGCCACCCTCTCCTCACAGCGCGCCTACCAGCAGGCGGGCATCGGGCCGGAGACGATTGACCTGTTCGAGCTGCACGACGCCTTCAGCATCATGGCCGCCCTGAGCCTGGAAGCAGCCGGCTTCGCCCCGCACGGCCAAGGCGTCCGCCTGGCGCTGGACGGCGAGATCGGCATCCAGGGCCGGCTGCCCATCGCCACCATGGGCGGCCTGAAGGCACGCGGCCACCCCGTCGGCGCCACCGGCGTCTACCAGGTCGTCGAGGTCGTGCAGCAACTGCGCGGCCAGGCCGGGGCTAACCAGGTGCCGAACGCCCGCGTCGGCATGGCCCAGAACATCGGCGGCAGCGGCGCAACGGTCATCACGCACATTCTCGAACGTATGGAGTAGCAAGTATGCAAGTTTGCAAGTTTGCAAGTATGCAAGTTGGTAGACCTGCACACTTGCAAACTTGCACACTTGCATACTTGCATACTTGCATACTTGATGAGGAGCTACCATGAACATACCTACCCGGAACTGGAGACTTCAGCAGCAGCGTTACCGGCTGGTCGGCGAGGTCTGCGATCAGTGCGGGTTGCCCATCTTCCCGCCGCGCGATATCTGCCCGGAGTGCGAAGCGCCGGCCAAGACGCCCTTCGTCTTCAGCGGGCGCGGTGAGGTCTATTCCTACAGCACCGTCTACCACCCCCCGGCCGGCTTCGAGGAGAACGTGCCCTACACCGTGGCCCTCATCCGTCTGGCCGAAGGGCCCATGGTCGCCGCCCAATTGACCGACGTGGAGCCGGGGCGGGTGGAGATCGGCATGCCCGTGGAAATGGTCACCCGCCGGCTGAGCGCCGATGGGGACGAGGGCGTGATCAACTACGGCTATAAGTTCCGCCCGGCCGAACTGCGCTGACGCCACACGTGCCCCCCGGCTCGGGCCGGTCTCCAGGCCGCACCACATCGCGCAGTCAGGCTGACCCACACTCGCCCCAGTCGCAAAAGGGGCGCAGCGCTGCTGCGCCCTACTTGTCCCTCCAGACAGATGGGTGTATACTGGTCACACGAGACGAACCCCCACCGGAGGAGAACCGCCGATGAAAGTTTCCTGCCTGCAAGAGAACCTGGCCAAAGGGCTGGGCATCGTCGGGCGCGCCGTCTCGCCCCGCTCCACCGCCCCCATCTTCGGCCACGTCCTGCTGGCGACGGACGAGGGGCGGCTGCGCCTAGCGGCGACCAATTCTGAGCTCGGCATCAACTGCTGGATCGGCGCCCGCGTTGAGGAGGAAGGGGCCATCGCCGTCCCCGCCCGCACCCTGATCGACCTGGTCAACGCCTTTCCCCCCGACCAGGTGCACCTGGAGGCCGTGGTGCGCACGATGACGCTCAACCTCCGCTGCGGGCGGAGTGAGGCGAACATCAAGGGGCTGGACGCGGAGGACTTCCCTATCGTCCCCGTGCGCGAAGGAGAGGGCGGCGTGCAGGTGAACGCGACGACTCTGCGCACTGCCATCGCCCAGGTCGCCTTCGCCGCCGCCACCGACGAGGCGCGCCCGATCCTCACCGGTGTGCTGACCCAGTTCAAGGAAGGGCAGATGACCCTCGCCGCCGCCGACGGCTACCGCCTCTCCGTCCGCCACGCCCCCCTCGCAGAGCCGACCGGCGAACCGATCAGCGTCATCGTCCCCGCCCGCTCGATGGTCGAATTGGGCCGCATCTGCACCGACCAGGAGGAACCGGTCTTCGCTACCGTCACCCCCGATAGCAACCGGATCATCTTCCAGTTGAAGGATATCGTCCTCTCCTCCTCCCTCGTGCCCGGCGCCTTCCCGGACTACCGGCAGATCATCCCCCGCGATCACACCACGCGGACGGTCGTCAGTACCGCCGATCTACTGAAGGCCTGCCGGACGGCGCAGATCTTCGCCCGCGACGGCCAGGGCATCGTCCAGTTCCACATCCACCCCGGCAGCGAGCTGGAACCTGGCCGCGTCGTCGTCTCCGCCACCTCCGTCGAGACCGGCGACGACGTGACCCAATTGGACGCCACGATCGTCGGCGAGCCGGTCGAGATCGCCTTCAACGTCAAGTTCATGATCGAAGTGCTGTCGGTGATCGGCTGCCCGCAAGTTGCCCTAGAGACCACGTCCACTTCCAGCCCAGGCGTGCTCCGTCCGGTCGGTGAAGAGGACTTCATCCACGTGGCGATGCCGATGCACATCGGGCGGTAGGCCATGGGGCAGGAACTGACCGCCGAGCAGGCTCGCTGCGTCTGCGATCCGGCCAGCTTCTCGTTCGAGACAACGGCCGAGTTGCCGCTGACGACGGAGATCATCGGCCAGCCGCGGGCCACGCGGGCAATCGAGTTCGGCCTGGATATCGAAGGACCCGGTTACCACATCTTCGTCCTGGGGCCGGGCGGCACGGGCCGCGCCACGACGATCCAGCGCTTCCTGGCCCCGCGCGCCGCGCAGCGCCCCTGCCCCGACGATTGGGTCTACGTCCATAACTTCCACGCCCCGCGCCAGCCGCGGGCCATCTCCCTGCCGCCGGGCCAGGGCCGCCGCCTCCGCGATGACATGGCTGCGCTGGTGACCGAGCTGCGCCAGGCCATCCCGCGCGCCTTCGAGGCCGAAACCTACCGCGAGGCCCGCCGACGCATCGAGCAGGAGTTCCAGATCGCCCAGAGCAAACTCCTGGAACAGCTCGACGCCCACGCCCGTCAGCACAGTTTCACCATCATCCGCTCACCCGCCGGACTGGCCCTCGTCCCGCTCAAGGACGGCCAGCCCCTGCCCGCCGAAGCCTTCGCCCAACTGCCCGCCACGGAACAGGAACAACTGACGACCACCTACCGGCAACTGGAACCGGTGGTCGAGGAAACCCTTCAGCAGTTGCGCGAACGCGAGCGCCAGGCGCGCGAGACGCTGCAACAGCTCGACCGCGAAGTGGCCGACTTCACCGCCCGTCATTCGGTGGACGAGCTGAAGGAGCGTTACCGTGAGATCGCCGAGGTCGGCGAGTACCTGGACGAGGTGAAGGCCGACATCGTCGAGCAAGTGGAGCTGTTCAAACAGGAACCGCCCGCCTCTGCCGAGCCCGGCGCGCCGCTGGTCAATCCCTTCCAGCGTTACGCCGTCAACCTGTTCGTGGACAACGGCGAACAACAGGGCGCGCCAGTGGTAGAGGAGTCGAACCCTACCTTCCCCAACCTGCTCGGACGCATCGAGCACGAAGTGCGCTCTGGCGTCGCCGTCACCGATTTCACCATGCTCAAGGCCGGCGCCCTCCACCGCGCCAACGGCGGCTACCTGCTGCTGCGGGCGCGGGACGTGCTGGCCGACCCGCTGGCCTGGCAGGCGCTCAAGCGCGCCCTGGCCGACGGGCGGCTGCGCCTGGAAGTACGCGAGGCGCCGCTTATCTCCGTCGTCACCCCCGACCCCGAAGCAATCCCCCTGCGGGTCAAGGTGGTGCTGCTGGGCAGCGCGTTCCTCTACTCCTACCTCTACGCGGTGGACGAGGAGTTCCGTGAGCTGTTCAAGGTCAAGGCCGATTTCTCGACCGAGATGGAGCGGACGCCGGAAAACGAGCACCTCTATGCCCTGTTCATCCGCTCTCGCTGCGAGGAGGAGGGGCTGCGCCCGTTCGACCGCAGCGCCGTGGCCCAGGTGGTCGAGCACGGCTCCTGGCTGGCCGACGACCAACAGCGGCTCTCCACCCGCTTCCGCGAGATCACCGACCTGCTGCGCGAGGCGGACCACTGGGCCGGCCAGGCCGGTCGGGAGACGGTGAGCGGGGAGGACGTCCGCCGGGCGCGAGCTGAGCAGGTCTACCGCGCCAACCGCGTCGAGGAGGAAGTGCAGCGCGTGATCGCCGAGGGAACGCTGCTCATCGCCACTGACGGCGCGATGGTAGGCCAGGTCAACGGGCTGGCGATCAACTCGGTGGGCGATTACGTCTTCGGGCGGCCGATGCGCATCACCGCCCGCACCTACGTCGGGCGCACTGGCGTGACGGACATCCAGCGCGAGGTCAAGCTGAGCGGTCCCACCCACGGCAAGGGGGTGTTGACGCTGGCCAACTACCTGGGCGGGCAGTACGCCGCCGACCAGCCGCTGACCCTCGCCGCCAGCCTCAGTTTCGAGCAGACCTACGACGAAGTGCACGGCGACAGCGCCTCGCTGGCCGAGCTGTGCGCCCTGCTCTCCAGCCTGTCTGCCCTGCCGATCCGCCAGTCCATCGCCGTCACCGGTTCGGTGGACCAGCAGGGACGAGTGCAGCCGGTCGGCGGGGTGACGCAGAAGATCGAGGGCTTCTTCCGCACCTGCCAGGCGCGCGGCCTGACCGGCGATCAGGGGGTGATCATCCCGGCCATCAACCGCCGCAACCTGATGCTGAACGAGGAGGTCGTCCAGGCGATAGCCGCCGGCCAGTTCCACATCTACCCGGTCAGCACGGTGGACGAGGCGCTCGAGCAACTCACCGGCGTTCCGGCGGGCGCGCGCAGCGAGGACGGGAGTTTCCCCGCCGAGACGGTCCACGCCCGCGCGCTGGCCCGCCTGAAGGAGCTGGCGGAACGGCTGGACAAGGGCGGCGACGAGCGCGGCAAGCCACTGAAGAAGCCGGAGGAGAACGCCGACCCACCTCCACCGGCGGGAACGTGAGGAGGTCAACGGTGAGATGTCGCGCCCCCGTCCTCCTGAACCTGCTCCCGCCGCTGCCCCTCCCTCGCGCCATCTGACCGCTCCGATTGTCCTCCTGCTCCTCTCGCTCTACCTCCTCCTCGCCCCGCTGCGCATAGACAGCGGCGACGGGGAGGCGATCTACCAGGTGACTCACTCCCTCGTCGCCGGGGAAGGATTGGCCATTCCCCCGCCGCCCGCCGGCGCGGTGGTGGTGGATGCTTTCGGCGAGCCGATCCCGCCGGAGCGATTGCGCGGCGGCGGGCCCTACGGGGCCTGGGGCCGCGACGGGCGCTACTACGCCCAGTACGGCGTCGGCCAATCCCTGCTGGCCGCGCCGCTCTACGGGCTCGGCCAGAGGCTCTACCGCCTGACCGGCTGGGGGACGGAGGGGTTCGTCACTCGCGCAGCGGTCTCCCTGCTCAGCCCGCTGGTCCTGGCGCTGACCGGTGGGGTGCTCTACCGCCTGGGGCGGCAGTTGGGCTACGGTGCGGACGCAGCGACGGGGGCAGCGTTGGTGATCGCCCTGGCCACGCCGCTGTGGGTCTACAGCAAGACCTTCTTCAGCGAGCCGCTGCTGACGCTTCTCCTGGCCCTGGCCGCACTGACGGCGCTGCAGGCCGACGGGGGACGGACGGGCGCGTGGGCCGTCTGCGGGGCGGCGCTGGGGTTCGCCGTGCTGGTCAAGCCGGCGGCCCTGGCGGTGACGCCCGCCTTCCTGATCCACGCCGCCTGGCGGCGGGCCGGGCGCTGGCGGGCGCTGGCGCTGCTGGCCGGCCCGCTGGCGGCGGGAGTGGCCGGCGCGGCGGCAGCGAACTGGACGCGCTTCGGGTCGCCGCTGGACACCGGCTACCGCACCGCTGCCTGGGACGTGCCGCCGTGGGTGGGGCTGGCCGGGCTGCTGATCAGCCCCGGCAAGGGCCTGCTCTGGTACTGCCCGCCGCTCGTGGCCGGTCTGGCCGGCTTCCCGGCGCTGTGGCGACGGCAGCGGCGAGCGGCGGCGCTGTCGGTCGGCGCGGCGACGCTCTACCTGCTGGCCCACGTCTCCTACAATCACTGGCACGGCGGCGGGGCCTGGGGGCCGCGACTGATCCTGCCGGTCGCGCCCCTCCTGCTCCTGCCGCTGGCCGGATGGTTCCAGCGTCCGCCGCGCCGCGCCGTCGCCCGGCTCGCGCTGGCCGCCCTCCTGGCCGCCGGGCTGATCGTCCAACTGCCCGCCGTCCTGGTCCACCCCGCCCGCGCCTTGCAGTCGCTCTACGACCGTTCCGCCTCGCCGACGGAGTACACCCTGCGCCTGCTCTACCGTCCGGCCGATTCGCCGCTGCTGGGGCAATGGCGCAGTCTGTTGGAGGTCGCCGCGCTGAACCGCGACCCGGCCAGCCGGGCGGCGCTGGTCGGGATGGCCCAGCAGGCGGACGGAGAAGCCGACGACGATCCGCTCACCGCTGCGGTGGGCCGCCTGGCCTTCAACACGTTCGACCTGTGGCCGGTCTACTGGCGGCTGCTGGGCGCGCCGCCGGCCCCACTGCTGCTGGTCGAGGGCGGACTGGCGGCCCTGGCCGGCTGGTCGGCGCTGCGCCTGCGGAGGGGCGCCCCGTGGGAGGGACGGGATGACCCGTAAATGGCTGCCCTTTCTGCTGCTGGCGCTGGCCGCGCTCTTCTTCTGGCGGTTGTGGCTCGCGCCGGACGGTTTTCTGTATCGCCCCAACAGCGCATACTCCGACCTGACGATCACCCACTGGCCGAACGCGCTGTTCATCCGTCACGCCCTGGCCGCCTGGGGGCAGCTCCCGCTGTGGCGACCGCTGATCCTGGGCGGCGAGCCGTTCGCCGCCAACCCTCTCTCCGGCCTGTGGTACCCGCCCAACCTGCTGCTGCTGGTCCTCCCGCTGAGCTTCGCCTTCAACCTGCTCTTCGTCCTGCACACTGCCTGGGCGGGCTGGGGGGCGTACCGGCTGGCGCGGTCGGTGGGCAGCTCGCCCGCCGGCGGGCTGCTGGCCGCGCTGGCGGTGATGTTCGCGCCCAAGGCGGTGGCCCACCTGGCCGCCGGACACGTCGGGCTGTTCTTCGCCTGGGCCTGGCTGCCGTGGGTGTTCTGGGCGGTGCGACGGCTGGCCGGGCGCCGGCGTCCGGCGGACATCGCCACGGCCGCAGCCACAGCAGCGCTGCTGATCCTGGCCGACGTGCGGCTGGGCTTCTACGGGGGGCTGGCGGCGGGAGGATATTGGGTGGCGCGTGCTGCGTGGTGCGTGGTCCGTGGTGCGTGGTCCGTGGTCCGTGGTGCGTGGTCCGTCGTCCTTCCCGCACTCACCGCTGCTGCCCTGGCCGGGGCGCTCGTCGCCGCGCAGGCGCTGCCGCTGGCGGCGGTGGCGGGGCGGTTGAACCGTGGCGGGCTGACGCTGGCGGAGAGCGGCATCGCCTCGCTCCCGCCCGGCTACCTGGTCGGGCTGCTGGTGGCCGACCACGGCGGTTTCCAGGAGTGGATGACCTACCTGGGGGCGGTCGTGCTGCTGTTGGCCGCGGTGGGGCTGATCCGCTGGCGCGCCGGCGAGCGTTGGTGGTGGGGCGCGCTGGCGCTAGCCGCGGCGGTCTACTCGCTGGGCACGCACACCCCCCTCTACGGCTGGCTCTATCGCGTTCTCCCTGCATTGGGCTGGCTGCGCGGGCCGGCGCGGGCCTGGTTCCTGGTTGCCCTGGCCACGGCGCTGCTGGCCGCCCAGGGGCTGACGGCGTTGGAGGAGGGTCTACCGCCAAGGGCGCGCAGAAGCCAGGCGCACGAGAAGATCCGTGCCCCTTCGTGTCCTTCGTATCCTTCGTGGTTTCGTCAGAGGAAGCGCTGGGCCGACCTGGCCGCGGTGGGATTGGCAGCGGCGGGGCTGGTCGGCGGGGGCGCTGCGCTGGTCCTGCGCCTGCCGGCCAACGTCGTCTTCGCCGCCGTGATCTGGCCGCTGAGCGGGCTGCTGATCGCCCTGCGGCTGGGCCGGCGGCTGCGTCCCGCCCCATTCGCCGCGCTGCTGCTGGCGCTGGCCCTGGCCGACCTGTGGGCGGTTGGGTTCACCCTCTACCGCGTCCGCCCGGCCGCCGAGGTGTTGGACGAAGGAGAGTCGGCAGCGGCCTGGCTGGCCGCGCAGCCGCGCCCCTTCCGCGTCTACTCGCCCAGCTACGCCATCCCCCAGCAGACCGGCGCGGTGTACAATCTGGAGACGGTGGATGGGGTGGACCCCTTCCAGTTGGCCGACTTCGTCGCCTTCGCCCGCCGGGCCACCGGCGTGGACCTGCCCGGCTACTCCGTCACCGTCCCTGCGTTCCCGGAACTGCCCGCCGGGGAGGATATGCTGCTGGCCCACCGCGATGTGCTGCCCGACCTACAGCGGCTGGGACTGCTGAATGTGCGCTACCTGGCGGCGACCTATCCGCTGGAAGCGGAGGGGCTGACGCCGCTGGGGGTGCGGGGCGGGGTCTACCTGTACGAGAACACCGCCGCCCTGCCGCGCGCCTTCGTGGTGGGTTCAGACTTCCGAAGTCTGGAAGATTTCGGCAGTCTAAGCATAGTCGAGTGGACGGCGAACCGCATCGTCGTCGAGGCGGAGGGGCCGGGGCTGCTGGTGCTGAGCGAGGTCTACGACCCCGACTGGCGGGCGACGGTGGACGGGCAACCGGCGGAGGTCATGCGCGTCGAGGAGATCCTGCGCGGCGTGCGCCTGGAGGCCGGCCATCACCGCGTTGTCTTCACCTACCGGCCGGCGGGGCTGAGCGGCGGGCTTGCCCTCACCGCCGGTGGATGGCTGGCCGTGGCAGCGCTGTGGTGGGTCGGGCACCGTCCCGCTTGCCAGCCGTCGTCATCCGGTGTACACTTGTTCCCCACAGAGGCACAGAGAACACAGGGGTAAAAGGTAACTGCCGACCCTCTGGCCTGACGCTGGCGCAGCCAGTGTTCTGGGTCCTCCCCCCCTGACCCCCGCCCCTCTCCCGCCAGCGGGAGAGGGGCGGGGGTAGGGGGTGGGGTGAGGGGCCAGCGCCGCGGACGGTAGGCAGTTATGGTAAAAGACCCCTGCGCCCTCTGTGGTTTCCATTTGTGCCATTCGCCATACTTCTCGCCTTGCGCAATGAACATCCAACGCTGGCTGCTCTGGTTCGACACCCGCCGCCTGGCCGTGGCGATCCTCTTCGTCGGCCTGTTCGCCATGGCCGTGCGCGCCCCCGTCGACAGCGACACCTGGTGGCACCTGCAGGCCGGGCGGGTGACGCTGGAAAGCGGGCGCATCCTCCAGACCGACGTCTTCTCCCATACCCGCGCCGGTTCCCCATGGGTCAACCATAGCTGGCTCAGCCAGATTGTCCTCTACTGGCTGTTCGACCATTTCTCCACCGCCGGGCTGGGGCTGTGGATGGGCGCGGTAGTGACGCTGGCCTTCGCCTTCGTCTACTGGCAGATGGAAGGGGATGGGTTCACGCGGGCCTTCATCGTCATCCTGGCGGCGGCGACCTCATCGGTGATCTGGTCGGCCCGCCCGCAGCTCTTCTCCTTCCTGCTCACCGCCGTCGTCGCCTACGTCCTCTACCTCCTCAAGTGGCGGCGGGTCAACCGGCTCTGGCTGCTGCCGCCGATCTTCGTCCTGTGGGTCAACCTGCACGCCGGCTACGCGCTGGGCTTCATGGTCATCGCCGCGTTCGTCGTCGGGGAAGGGCTGAATCGCGTGTTGCAGTGGCTGGAGGGGCACAGGAACGGCGATGGTGTCCCCGCCGCTCCTCTGCTTTCCTGGCGCGACCTGGGGCTGCTGGCCGGTGTGACCGCCCTCTCGGCGCTGCTGCTGGTGGTCAATCCGAACACCACACGCATGTGGACCTACTACCTGGACACCGTGCGCATCGGAGCGCTGCAGGACTTCATCCAGGAGTGGCGTTCACCGGACTTTCACCCGCTGTACGCCCAGCCGTTCATCTGGCTGCTGCTGGCCTGTCTGGGGGCGATGGGGCTGTCGGGGCGGCGGGTAGACGGGACCGACCTGGCGCTGGTCAGCCTGTTCGCCTACTCAGCGCTGCTGGCCGGGCGGAACTTCGGGCCGTTCGCCCTGCTGGCCGCGCCGGCGCTCAGCCGCCACGTCGCCGCGCTGCTGACCCGTTGGGGCGAGGGGGTGCGCCGCCGCCCGCGCCCCGCCCCGCGTACCCGCGCCGCGCTCGGCGCGGTCAACCTGGGCCTGCTGGCGCTGGTCGTTGCCCTGGCGGTGGTGAAAGTGCGCGCCCCGCTGTCGCCCGCCTTCAACGAGCAACAGGAGCGGATGAGCATGCCCGCTGCGGCGGTAGAGTGGATCCAGGCCCACCGTCCGAGCGGACAGATGTTCAATCACTACAACTGGGGCGGTTACCTGATCTGGCGGCTGTGGCCCGATTACCCGGTCTTCGTGGACGGGCGCACCGATCTGTATGGGGATGAGTTGTTGGGTGACTACGTCGAGATCCAGCGCGGCGGGCCGCAGGCCGGGGCCCTGCTGGAGGCATACAGCGTGGACTGGGTGCTGACCTGGGCCGGCGACGGGTTGAGCCTGAGGCTGGACTGCGCCCCCGCCTGGCGCCGCGCCTACGCGGACGAGATGGCCGTCATTTATGTGCGGGAGGGAAGGTGACATGCTCCACGGCAAGCGCATCCTGCTCACCGGCGGCGCGGGGTTCATCGGCACAGCCCTGGCCCGCCGCCTGATCGACGATAATCAGGTGGTGATCTACGACAGCGGCCACCGTAACTCGCTGAAGGACAGCGACCTCCAGGGCCATCCCAACCTCCAGGTGGTCTGGGGCGACGTGCTCGACGGCGACGCGGTCCGCCAGGCGATGCGCGGCTGCCAGGTTGTTGTCCACCTGGCCGCCATCGCCGGCGTGGACACGGTGCTCAAAATGCCGGTGACGACGATGCGGGTCAACATCATCGGCACCTACAACGTGCTGGAAGCGGCGCAGCACGAACCCGGCCTGGAACGGTTCGTGGACTTCTCCACCAGCGAGGTCTTCGGCTCCTACGCCTACAAGGTCCAGGAGGGCGATGTAACCAGCCTGGGCGCGGTCGGCGAGGCCCGCTGGACCTACGCCGTCAGCAAGCTGGCCACCGAACACCTGGCCCACAACTACCACAAGCAGTACGG
>DAOTYW010000153.1:0-6758 GCA_034434755.1 Anaerolineae bacterium
GTAGTGCGTGTTATGTGTTCTGTGTTGCGTGTGAGATACGGAACACGTTTCACGCTTCACGTTTCACGCTTCACGTTTCACGCTTCACGTTTCACGTTTCACGTTTCACGTTTCACGTTTCACGTTTCACGTTTCACGCTTCACGTTTCACGCTTCACGTTTCACGTTGTACCGCTCCATCGCTGCCTCGATCCCCTCAGCCAGCCAGGTCTCGATGGCCGCGACGGCACGTTCCAGGGCCTCTTCGATCACCGGCTCCTCGTCGGCGGAGAAGTTCTGCAGGACAAAGTCCACCGGGTCCATCCGTCCCGGCGGGCGACCGATGCCGATGCGCAGGCGGGGGAAGTCCTGGCTGCCCAGCCGCTGGATGATGGACTGCATACCGCGGTGCCCGCCGCTGCTGCCGGAGGGCCGCAGGCGGAGCGCGCCCGGCGGCAGGTCGAGGTCATCGCTGACCACCAGCAGCTGTGGCAGAGCGACCTGGTAGAACTGGACCAGGGGGCCGACCGCCCGGCCGCTGTCGTTCATATACGTCTGTGGGAGAACCAGAAGCACGCGGTGGCCGGCGACAGTGCCTGGGGCAACGCGGGCGTTCTTCTGGCGGCGGTCGAAGCTCAGGCCGTGCTCCGCCGCCAACCGGCGCAGGCAGCGGAAGCCGACATTGTGGCGGTTGCGAGCGTACTGCGCGCCAGGGTTGCCCAAACCCACGATGAGGTACATCTCGGCTTCCACGTTCCACGTTCCACGTTTCACGTTTCACGTTCCACGTTTCACGTTTCACGTTTCACGTTTCACGTTTCACGTTTCACGTTCCACGTTCCACGTTTCACGTTTCACGCAATCACTTCCTCTTCAGGACATCCAACAGCCTGATCAAATGAGCCCCCCGGGTGCGGATCAGGTAGCGGATGATGGCCCGGCTGAGGGTGTACAGTCCCCACAGGCCGAACAGCAGCAGCGTGATCTTGGCCCCGTCCATGAACGCGCCGCGCAGGCGGGTCATATCGAGGGAGAAACCGCCCTCTTCTTCTTCCTCCTCCTCGACCGCACTGGGCGTCTCGCCCGGCGCGAGGGTGGCGGTGGGGTAGGGAGTGGCGGTGGGCGGCTGCTCGATCGGGACGGGAGTGGGCGTGGTGTCCACGGCGGTGGGCATGGGCGGCAGGGTGGGCGTCTCGGTGGGCGTGGGTACGGCGCCCTGGTTATAGACGGTAATGTTCGTCACGAAGAACAGCGGCTCGTCCGGCCCGCCACTGCCCTGTTGATAACGGGCCAGGGCCAGCGTGTAGAGACCGTCGGGCAGCGCGGTCGTGTCCCAAACTGCCAGCACGCCGTCCACGACCGGCTGGCTCTCGAAAGCGATGCGCACCCAGCGGGAATCGCCGGTCGGCGTGGGGCCGGGGGCGTAGAAGACGCCGTAGGAGGCGAAATTCGGGTGGGCCACCGAACCGCGAATCTCCACTGACCCGCTGACGGTCGCGCCGTTGGTCGGATAGGTGATGACGTAGGCGTCCTGTTGCGCTGGGGCGGCGGGGGGAGATGCCCGCACCCCGGCGGCGAGCGCCCCAAGCAATAGCATACTGACGACGAACGAGTGCCAGGTCCGCATAAGATCCCTCATCTGGGTCGAGCGTGTGCGAAGCGGTAGTGTAGCACAGAAGGGGAATCATGACAAGCTGGGGGATAGCTGTCAACGGATTCCCGGAACGGCTTGAGCGGATTGGACGGGTTGTCGTGCCGAATTCGTTCAATCCGCTCTGGGAATCCGTTGACAGCTCCTCCACCTGCGCGGCGCAGCGGGCCGAAAGCCCGAATTGACGCGCCCGACAAAAGGATTATAATCTACCTGGCGCAGTGGTGCGAGATCGGCGCGCCAATGATTACCTGGCTACCCCCCGCAGGTTAGACAGTGACTGGCAAGAGGACGAGCAGATCTGTGCGGCGCACTCCCATGCGGAGATGGCGCCCAAACCTGCGGGAGGGTAGGCAGTTACGACAGAGAACGCATGGAAACCCGTAGCTCATCCCTCTCATCCAACAGAAGCGGCACATCGGCGCTGATGGCCGCCCGGCAGCGGCTGCAGCGGACCCGCGACCTGTCGGTCAGCGGGCGCTACCGCGAGGCGATCGAGATGGCCGATGAGGGCCTGTCCCTGCTCCCACCCGGTTCGCGGGGAGTGGAACGGGAACGGACGCGGCTTGACCTGCTGCTCGAACGTGGGCACGCCCGCGTGTTGATGGGCGACTACGCGGCCTGCTCCGACTTCGAGGCCATCCAGGAGCAGGCCAGCGAACCGTTGCAGCAGATCCTCGCCCGGCTCGGCGTCGCCGATTGCCAGAGCGGCACCGGCGAGTACGAGGCAGCGGAGCGCCATTACCGCCAGGCTATCGAGGAGGCACAGAACGTCGGCCACGACCTGGGCATGATCCGCGGCTGGCGGGGCCTGGCATCCCTGTACTGGAAACAGGGCCGCATTGACGAGGCGGTCCAGGCCGTCTCCCAGGCGCGCGCGATCCTGCAACGCAGCCCGGACGTCGGCGAACTGGGCCACACGCTGCTCAGCCTCGGCATCGCCCAGCAGCTTGCCGGCCGTCTCGACCAGGCGATCACTGCCTACGAGGAAGCGCTGAATTGCTTCCGCACGCTCGGCGACCGTCACCGCGTGGCAGCAGTGCTGAACAACCTGGGCGAGCTGCACCAGGAGCTGCGCGACCTCAACCGCGCCCTGCAGTACCACGAGGAAGCGGTCAAGGTGGCCATCGAGGTCGGCGCGGAGCGCATGGAGATCGACATCGTCCGCAACATCGGCGTGGACCTGCTGCTACTGGGCCGCTACAGTGAGGCAATGCTCGCCCTGGACAAATCGCTGGCCCAGGCGCGTCAGTTGGGCGATAAGGACCATATCCTGCAGGCGCTCTACAGCCTCGGCGACGCCTGCCTGCGCCAGGGCGACGTCGAACGGGCCATGCAGCTCACCCAGGAACTGTCCGCCGAGGCCGAGGCGGTGAAGAGCGAGTTCCACGCGGCGCGGGCGAAGTATCTGCAGGGCCGCGCACACCTGGCCCGCGGCGAGCGCGGCGCAGCCCAGGCAGTGCTGCAGGATGCCCTCGGTGAGGCCCATGCCCTGCCCAGTCGCATCCTCCTCTGGCAGCTCCACGCTGCGCTGGGCCGTGCCAGCGAAGACCATAACCTGGCCCAGATCCACTTTCGCATCGCCGCCGATTTCATCCAGCAGACCGTCGAGCCGCTGAACGATCCCGAGATGCGCACCCGTTTCCTGGAACAGCCGGAAGTGCGCGCCGTGCTCGAACGGGCACGGTAGGACCGCCAAGACACGAGAGGCACGAGAGACGCGAAAGGTGCGACGCGCTCGACCGGTGCGTCGCACCTGCCTGTCGAGAGCGCGAATGCAGCCGACCCAGCTTCACGATTTCGGCGGCAGCGGCCCGACCCTCCATCTGGCCCATGCCAACGGTTTTCCGCCGGGGACGTATCGCCCGCTGGTGGAGCGGTTGATCGGCGAGTATCACGTCATCAGCCTGCCGTTGCGGGCGCTGTGGGCGGGCAGTCAGCCGGACAGTGCACCGGACTGGCACATCCTGGCCGACGACCTGCTGCGCGGCCTGGATGAGCGGGGACTGCGCGGCATCGTCGGCGTCGGCCACTCCATCGGCGGGGTGCTGACGCTGTACAACGCGGTCCGCCGCCCCGACCTGTTCCGCGCCATCGTGCTGGTGGATCCGGTGATGCTGCCGCCTTCCTGGCTGTGGCTGGTGCGGCTGATCCGCCTGCTGCGACTGCAGCGACAGATGCCGCTGGTGCGCGGCGCGTTGCGTCGCCGGCGTACCTGGCCCAGCCGACAGGAGAGTTACCAATACCTGCGGGGTAAATCGTTCTTCGCTGCCTGGCCCGACAATAGCCTGTGGGCCTACATCGAGGCGGGAACCCGTCTGCGCACCGACGGCGAGGTGGAACTGGTCTACCCGCCGGAGTGGGAGGCGCATATCTTCGCCACCACCCCCACCGACGTCTGGCAGATCGCGCCCCGCCTGCACACAGCGACGCTGGTCATCCGCGGCGGACGCTCCAACACCTTCCCAGCGCGCAGTCAGGCGCACATGGCGCGGCTCGCGCCGCACGTCCGCTTCGCCGTCGTCCCGGACGCCGGTCACATGCTGCCGTTAGAACGCCCGGCACAGACGGCCACGGCCATCCTGGAGTTTCTGCAACGCTCCGAGGCGCAAGACCCTGACCGCAACCCGGCAGAACTATGAGGTGTTATCTTCTGTGAAACAGCTTTCCGACGCAGAACTGGTCGCACGGGCAAAAGCGGATCCGGAAGCCTTCGGCGCGCTGTACGAGCGGCACGTCGCCCAGGTCTACCGCTACCTGTACTACCGCACCGGCAACGTGCAGGACGCCGAGGACCTGACGGCGCGGACGTTCTACCGGGCGCTCCAGGCGCTGCCCCGCTACCAGGATCGGGGACTTCCGTTCATCGCCTGGCTCTACCGCATCGCTCATAACATCGTAGCGAACTGGCTGCGCGATCACAGCCGCCGTCCGACAGTGGCGCTGGATGCCGTGGCCACGACCGCCGCGCCGGAGAAGGAGCCGCACGCCGCGGCAGAGGAGAGCGAAGAGCAGGAACGGTTGCTGGCCGCCGTGCGCTGCCTGCCGCAGGACCGTCAGGAACTCTTGACCCTCAAGTTCGTCGCCGGCATGTCGAACGCGGAGATCGGCGCCGTCCTGGGCAAGAGCGAGGGGGCGATCAAGTCCCTCTACCACCGTACGCTGCTGGCCCTGCGCCAGCAGTTGATAGAAGAGTAACGGTTCAGATGCGTGGTGACTCAATGGAACGTCGCTCGTCGGCCCCGTCCGATGGCGGCAGCGATGTGCAGCGATTGGTCGAGCTGGCCGGGCAGCTCCGCCGGGCGATGGGCCCGGTGGAGCCGCCACTCCCGTTCGTGCGCGGCCTGGGACAGGAGCTGATCGAAGCGGCGCGGCGGCAACGGGACGCGGTGCGCCGGACGCGGCGTGGCCTGCTCATCGGCGCCGCCGCCCTGGGCTCGGCGCTCTCCCTGGTCGGGCTGACCGCGGTGCTGCTGCTCCTGCGGCGACGGCAGTCCCCACCGCCCACCGCCATGGGCTAGCAGCCGACGGCGGATAGTACATAGCCACCGCACGATGAGATTCCCACGTCGCAGCGGTATTCTGCTCCACCCCACTTCTCTCCCCGGTCGCTTCGGCATCGGCGACCTGGGTGAGGCGGCCTACCGCTTCGTAGACTTCCTGGCCGCCGCCGGACAGTCCTACTGGCAGGTGTTGCCGCTCAGCCCGACCGGCTACGGCGACTCGCCCTACCAGGGACTGTCGGCCTTCGCCGGCAATCCCTTGCTGATCAGCCCGCAGCGACTGGTCGAGAGCGGCCACCTGGAGCCAACGGACCTGGAGGACTGCCCTGACTTCCCCGCCGGGACGGTGGATTTCGGGCCGGTGATCCGCCTCAAGACGGCGCTGCTGGAGCGGGCGTTCGAGCGCTTCCGCGCCCACGCCCCGTCCGATCAACGGGCCGCCTTCGAGCGCTTCTGCGCCGACCAGGCCGCCTGGCTGGACGACTTCGCCCTGTTCATGGCCCTGAAGGAGGCACACGGCCTGCGCCCCTGGCCGGAATGGGAGACGGAGGTCGCCGCCCGCCGGCCGCCCGCCCTGACCCGCTGGCGCAAGCGACTGGCTGCGGAGATCGAGAGCCAGAAGTACCGCCAGTGGCAGTTCTTCGAGCAGTGGCTGGCGCTCAAGCGCTATGCCAACGAGCGCGGCGTGCGCATCATCGGCGACATCCCCATCTTCGTCGCCAACGACAGCGCCGACGTGTGGGTCCACGCCCGCCTGTTCCATTTCGACGAGCAGCTCCGCCCGACGGTCGTCTCCGGTGTGCCACCCGACTACTTCAGCCCGACCGGGCAACTGTGGGGCCACCCGCTCTATCGCTGGGAGGTGATGGCGGACGAGGGGTACGCCTGGTGGATCGCCCGCTTCCGCATGGCCTTCACCCAGGCCGACGTGGTGCGCATTGACCATTTTCGCGGCTTCTACAACTACTGGGAGGTGCCGGCGGGCGCGGAAACGGCGGTGCACGGGCGCTGGCTGCACGGCCCCGGCGCGCCGCTGTTCCGCGCCGTCACCGCCGCGCTGGGGGAGGTGGCGATCATCGCCGAGGACCTGGGCGACTTCGACGCCGAGTCGCGCGCCGGGGTGGACGCGCTGCAGGCGGAGTTCGGCTTTCCGGGGATGAAGGTGCTGCAGTTCGCCTTCGGCGGCGGGAGCGACGCGCCGTTCCTGCCGCACAACTACAGCCGCGAGTGCGTCGTCTACACCGGCAGCCACGACAACGAGACCGTGGTCGGCTGGTATCGGCAGATGGCCACGGAGGCGGAGCGGGACTTCGCCCGCCGCTACATGGCCTGCGACGGGACGGGCATCGCCTGGGACATGATCCGGCTGGCCTGGGGCTCGGTGGCGCACACGGCGATGACCACGGCGCAGGACCTGCTCAGCCTGGGGCACGAGGCACGGATGAACAATCCCGGCAGCGTCGGCCCGCCGAACTGGTGCTGGCGGCTGTTGCCGGGCGCGCTCGACGAGCGCATCGCTGCCCGCCTGCGCGAGCTAACCGTCACCTACGGGCGGTAACGGGGCCATGGTGTAGCCCTCACCTCTCCCCCTACCCCTCCCCTCTCCCGCAAGCGGGAGAGGGGAA
>DAOTYW010000154.1:0-2958 GCA_034434755.1 Anaerolineae bacterium
GGAGCGTTTGGAAACGTCGGGATGAGCGCCCTGGAGGAATTGGTCCGCCAGGGCCACGCGGTGCGCTGCTTCGACCTGAAGACGCGCGCCAACGAGAAGTCCGCCCGGCGGTTCAAGGGGCGGATCGAGGTCATCTGGGGCGACCTGCGCCGCCCGCAGGACGTGGCGGCGGCGGTGGCCGACCAGGAGGTGGTGATCCACCTGGCCTTCATCATCCCCAAGCTCTCGGCCACCGGCGTCGAGTGCGAGTCGGCTCCCGACTGGGCGCGGGAGATCAACGTTGGCGGAACGCGCCACCTGATCGAGGCGATGAAGGCGCAGCCCACGCCGCCGCGGCTGATCTTCGCCTCGTCCCTGCACGTCTACGGGCAGACGCAGCACCTGCCCCCGCCGCGCACGGTGGATGACCCCGTCTGTCCCATCGAGCACTACGCCCACCACAAGGTCGAATGCGAGCAGATGGTGCGCGAGTCCGGCCTGGATTGGACGATCCTCCGCTTCGGGGCGGTGCTGCCGCTGGCGATGAAGCTGGACCCGGGGATGTTCGACGTGCCGCTGGAGAATCGGATCGAGTTCGTCCACACGCGGGACGTCGGTCTGGCGCTGGCGAACGCGGTGACGAGCGACGAAGCGCGGGGGAGGGTGTTGCTCATCGGCGGCGGGCCGCGCTGTCACTACCACTACCGCGAGTTGGTCGAGAGGATCATGGGCGGGATGGGCGTGGGCATGCTGCCGGCGGAGGCCTTCAGCCACGTCCCCTTCTGCACCGACTGGCTGGACACGCGCGAGAGCCAGCGCATCCTGCAGTTCCAGCAGCGCGACCTGGACGACTACGTGCGCGACATGCAGAAACTGCTGGGCGTCCGTCGCTATCTGATCCGGTTGTTCCGCCCCTTTGTCCGCCGTTGGCTGCTCAAGCAATCGCCCTATTACGAGGAGGCGCGGAGGGCAGCAGCGGACTGGAGAGGGAAGGTGGTGGTGATCACCGGCGCGTCCGGCGGGATCGGCGCGGCCACGGCGCGGCGACTGGCGCAGGAGGGGCTGCGCGTTGTGCTGGTGGCGCGCAACCGCGAACGATTGGAGAGCCTGGCGACGGAGATCCGCCAGGCCGGCGGCGAGGCGCTGGTCATCGCTGCCGAGCTGACCGACGAGCGGGAGCGGGTGCGCGTGGTCGAAGAGGTGCGCGCGGCCTACGGACAGGTGGACGCGCTGGTCAACAGCGCCGGCTTCGGCTGGTACGGCTACGGCACCGACATGCCGTGGACGCTGGCCTGGCAGATGATCCAGCTCAACGTCGCTGCCATCGTCCACATGACCCTGCTGCTGGCGCGGGAGATGCAGGCGCGCAACGTCGGGCGGATCATCAACGTCGGCTCGATCGCCGGCAGCCTGCCGGTGCAGGGCATCGCCCTCTACAGCGCCACCAAGTCTTTCATTGATACCTTCACGACGGTGCTGTATCGCGAGCTGCGCGGCAGCAACGTCCACGTCAGCGTGGTGCGGCCGGGCGCGGTGGCGACGGAGTTCTTCGACCGCGCCTCGGCGCAGCCCGCCGGCATGCCCATGCCGGCCAAGCGGTTGGGGGTCAAGCCGGAAGCGGTGGCCGAGCGCATCTGGGGACTGTTCCAGCGGCCGGCGCGCACCGCCTACGTGCCGCGCGCGCTGTGGTTCATCCCCTGGATCGAGGTCAGCATGGGCTGGCTGATGGATCGCCTCGGCCCGTTCCTGCTGCGCCTCCAGCGGCGTCGCGCCGCGCAGTCGGCGGGCATCTGACCCGAACCCCCCAGGCCTCCGAGGTCTTCCGAGACCTCGGAGGTCTTTTCACGGTAGAAACTGCTGGAAGACCTGGTTGCCCAGCAGCCGCCCGCGGGCGGTGAGGCGGGCAACCTGACCGTCCCATTCCAGCAGGCCCAGGTCGCGCAGGGCGGCCAGCTCCGACCCGAAGGTCGCCTCCAGCCCCTGGTCGAAGCGGGCGCGGAAGCGGGCGTCGCTGACGCCCTCGGCCAGCCGCAGGCCGAGCATCATTGTCTCGCCCATCTCCAGACGGGGTGGGATGTCTTCGCTTTCCTCGACCGCCGGAAGCCCGGCCTGGACGCGGGCGATGTAGTCGGTGGGGTGGCGCACGTGGCTCCAGCGCCGTCCGCCCCACCACGAGGCCGCCCCGGCCCCCACCCCCAGCCACGGTTCGTTGCGCCAGTAAACCAGGTTGTGGCGACAGGCGTAGCCGGGCCGCGCCCAGTTGGAAATCTCGTAGTGCTCGAAACCCGCCGCGGCCAGCGTGGTCTCGGCCAGCTCGTACATCTCCGCGGCCCGATCGGGATCGGGCGGCGGCAGTTGCCCGACGGCGATCTGCGTTGCCAGCGGGGTGTCGTCCTCGACTGTCAGCGCGTAGAGGGAGAGATGCTCCGGCTGCAGGGCCAGCGCCGCCGACAGCGTTTCCCGCCAGCGGGCGAGCGTCTGCCCGGGCAGGCCGTAGAGGAAGTCCAGGCTCAGGTTGTCGAAGCCCGCCGCGCGGGCCGCCCGCACCGCCGCCAGCGCCTCGGCCCGGCTATGGATACGCCCCAGCAGCCGCAGCTCGTCGTCGTGGGCTGACTGCACCCCCAGGCTGAGCCGGTTGACGCCCAGCGCGCGCAGGCGGCGCAGATAGGCCTCGTCTACCGTGCCCGGGTTGGCCTCCAACGTCACTTCGGCGGCGGGGGAGACGGGAAACGTGCGACGTGAAACGTGCAGGAGCTGCTCCAGCAGGCCGATGGGCAGCAGCGACGGCGTCCCCCCGCCAACATACACACTCCCCACTTGCCCACTTGCATCCTTGCCCACTTGCCCTACCTCCGCGCACACCGCTTCCACGTAGGCCGGCATCAACTCGTCCAGCCCGGCGGTGGTGTTAAAGTCGCAGTAGGCGCAACGCGAGCGGCAGAAGGGGATATGGATGTAGAGTGCGAACCCGTCAGTCTC